>CALLYN010000463.1 GCA_937858455.1 uncultured Kouleothrix sp. | reverse complement strand
TGAAAGCCGATTTGATGTCAACGCACTTCAGTCGTTATCTGTGATCGCAACATTACCCCACAGCGAGCTGCCGAGACTCGCGCCGCTGGCATTACCCAGTGACAGGTACAGCCATTCGGTTCCTTCCTTGAAGAAATCATCGATAATCTGCACTGGCACCGTCTTGGAAGATTCTCCCGCAGCGAAAGTCACCTTGGGCGAAGCAGGCTTGATGAAGTCCTTGCCTGCTTCCGCGCTGCCGCTGCTGATGTTCAGATCTACCGAGGCCGCAGTCGATGTGCTGCCCTGGCGAACCAGCGTGATGTAAACAAAGCCCGCTCCTTCGCCGACCGTGTAGCTGGCCGCGCGCGTGTATGGCCCCTCGCCGGCCGCCGCGACAAACTGGATCGCGCCGGTGCTGATCTGCACGGCGATCTCCTGGCCGCGCCGGCGCACGTGCAGCATCGCCGGGTCGGCCGCGGCCGGCAGTGCCGCCAGTGGCAGCGACACCAGGCCGGCGCGGTCGACGCTGAAGGCGAAGCGGGGCGGATTTTGTTCGGCCGCCGCCGGCGCGGGCGCAGCGCAGATTGCGCATACAGATGCAACATAGCCAATAAAAGCAACAAATCCATACCATTTTCGCATGAAATACCACCTCGAAAAACCCAACGGCTAACTTACGGTAGAGTAGCATGGGCCTTTTGCGATGTCGTAAGCTATTTGTGCACGAAATGGCTACGAAATTGCGTAGTAGTAAATGATTTCCAATGGTGGGAGAAGACGAGCGAATTCGCCTGGTTGTGCAAGATTGCTGCGGTGGAGGCCGGCGCAGACGCGCGGGAAAAAAAGAAGCCCGGGGGGCGGCTATAGCGCTCCCGAGCTTCGGCCACAGGGCGCGCCGCCGAGCCACATCCGGCCCTCGGCGCTCGTCTGGGGTCAGCAGGTCTTGTTCGCCGCGAGGCGGCAGCGGTGGAACACCACGTCGTCGAGCTTGGCCAGCACCTTGCCGGGCACAGCCACGAACTGGTTGTACAGCATGCCGTCCCAGATCAGGCCATTGCGCAGCTCGGGTCGCACAAACGTCCACTGGGCGATCAGGCCGATGTTCCAGTAGATCAGCAGGGCCACAATCGCCAGCGGCAGCGCGCGGCGCGGCGCGCGCCCGCGCCACCACTCGAGCAGCGCGGCCAGCCCGAGCACAAAGATCGGCGTGCACTCAATCAGCCGGCGGAAGCCGAACGAGCGCGTGAGGTGCCAGGTAGTGCCGAACGCGCCGTTGATATACGTCTGCGCCACAAAGCCCAGCAGCAGCAGCCCGGCCAGCGCGCGGTCGCGGCGCGCCAGCAGCGCCAGCCCCAGCAGCCCCGGTACGAGGATCGGCGCCCACAGGAACGCGCCGTGCGCGAATGGCGCGAAGCCGGCCGAGATATCGCCGGCAATCGGGCAGAGCGGGCTGGGGCGCGGGTCGAAATCGACCAGCGTGTCGATGAAGTGCGGGCTGCACCACACCAGCTTGCCGCCGACGGTTGAGGACGGCGTCGGGCGGCCGTTCAGCACCTGGTAGACCACCAGCTGCGGCAGCAGCGCCAGCGCGAGCAGCGCCAGAAACAGCGCGTGGCGCGCGAGCAGCGCCCGCGCCGCGCGCCAATCGCGCGCCCGCAGCGGTGCAGCGTAATCGTACAGCGCC
>CALLYN010000462.1 GCA_937858455.1 uncultured Kouleothrix sp. | reverse complement strand
AAAATGGACACGATACGGAGATAGAGTACCGCTCTGCCGAAGGCTGAGGGCGCCAGCTGCGTAAGCCCTAAAGAAATCTGGGGGTGGCTCCGCCGCCCCCAAACCTCCACCAAGTTTCGCGTGTACACTGAAACATACCTGAGGCAGAAAGGAAACTCCATGAACCTGAGCATTCAGAATAGCCGCGTTCGCCTGATCGACGAGGGCGCCGGCGCGCCGGTGCTGCTGCTGCACGGCGTGCCCGACAACGCCGACATGTGGGCCGGCGTGATCGCCCGGCTGGCGCCGCGCTTCCGCTGTATCGCGCCCGACCTGCCCGGGCTCGGCAGCTCCGAGGCACCCGCCGGCTTCGACTGCACCCTCGACAGCATGGCCGCCTGGGTCGATAGCCTGGTGACCGGCCTGGGGATCGACCAGCCGCTCCACGTGGTAGTGCACGATTTCGGCGGGCCATACGGCCTGGCCTGGGCGGTGCGCCACCCCGCGCAGGTGCGCAGCCTGACGATATCCAGCACCAACTTTTTCAGCGACTACCGCTGGCACTCGGCCGCGCGCATGTGGCGCACGCCGGTGCTCGGCGAGATCGGCCTGGCGCTCGTCACCAAATCGGTGTGGCGCTCGCAGATGCGCAAGTTCGCGCCCGGCCTCAGCGACGCGTATATCGACCAGGGCTTCACCATGTCGATCGCCAACCCGGCGGTGCGCCGCATGATCATGCGGCTGTACCGCACCACCAACCCCGAAAACTTCAGGGGCTGGGAAGACGAGCTGCTGCAGCTCACCGCGCGCGTGCCGACGCTGGTGCTGTGGGGCGACAAAGACCCGTTCGCGCCCAAGAGCACCGCCGAGCGCTACGGCGGCCGCGTCGAGCACTTCGCCGAGTACGGCCACTGGCTGCCGGTCGAGGCGCCCGAGGTCTACGCCGACCGGCTGCAGGCGTTGTTTCGGCAGTAGCGTGATGTACCAGATCTGGATCGAGGAGCCGCTGGGCGATGAGTGGGCCGAGTGGTTCGCGCCGCTGGCGATCGGCAGCGCGCCCGGCGGCGGCGCCACCCTCACCGGCCTGTTGCCCGACCAGGCGGCGCTGCACGGCGTGCTGGCGCGCATCCGCGACCTGAACCTAACGCTTGTCGCGCTGGCGCGGCTGTTGCCTGGCGCTGGCCCGCGCCTCCGGTAGGATCCGCCGCGCTCTGCCGAAGGCAAAACGCCGGCCGCGCATGCCGTGTGCTCTACAGTTGCAAAACCATAACCAGCGCTGTAACCGGCCTGAGGGAATTTCGTGCTACCATAGGGCCATTCTTCCGAATGACACTGTGGAGGCATCGTGCGATGACGCAAGAATATCGTGTAGAGAAAGACTCGCTCGGCGAGATGCAGGTGCCCGCCGACGCGCTGTATGGCGCGCAGACGCAGCGCGCCGTGCTGAACTTCCCGATCAGCGGCCAGCGCCCCTACCCGGCGTTTGTTTGGTCGCAGGCGCTGATCAAGCGCGCGGCCGCCGAGGTGAACCGCGACCTCGGCCTGCTCGACGCCAAGCTGGCCGAGGCGATCGTGCAGGCCGCGCAGGAAGTGCTCGACGGCAAGCACGGGGCGCAGTTCGTCGTCGACCCGTTTCAGGCCGGCGCGGGCACCAGCCACAACATGAATGTGAACGAGGTGATCGCCAACCGCGCCAACCAGATCCTCGGCTTCGCGCTGAACGATCCGAAGAAGCCGGTGAGCCCGAACGACCATGTGAACATGGCCCAGAGCACCAACGACACCATCCCCACCGCCATCCGCCTGGGCTGCCT
>CALLYN010000461.1 GCA_937858455.1 uncultured Kouleothrix sp. | reverse complement strand
TGTGGCGGCGCGCACGATGCGCGCCCTACATTGGGCAATGCGCTCACTCGCTCTCCGCTCTCCGCTCTCCGCTCTCCGATCCAACGCTAGCCCTTCACGGCGCCCACGAGCAGGCCGCGCGCGATGTAGCGCTCCAGGGCGATCGCCATTCCGATTACCGGCAGGATCATAATCAGGATCACCACCGACATATACCACCACTGCGGCCCGCGCGTGCCGCTCTGGCCCGCCACCAGCAGCGGCATGGTCTGCACCTTCGACGACGACAAAAATAGCGCCAGCAGGTACTCATTCCACGCGAACACCAGGATGAACAGAAACGTCGCGACCAGCCCCGGCAGCGAGAGCGGCAGCACGATCGACCAGAATGTGCGGTAGCGCGAGGCGCCGTCGATCGCCGCGCACTCCTCAAGCTCGATCGGGATCGACTGGAAGTAGTCGCGCATGAGCCACACCACGATCGGCAGGTTCGCCGCCACGTAGCTGATGATCAGCGCCTGGTAGGTATCGAGCCAGCCCAGCCGCTGAAACAGCACGTAGATCGGGATCACCACCGCTACCGGCGGCATCATGCGTTGCGAGATCATCCAGAAGGCGATGTCGCTGTTGCCCAGCGCGCGCCGGAAGCGCCGCCCGATCGTCTGCGTCAGCAGCAAAAACACCGCGATCGCCGCCACGACGATCAGCTGCCACGGCGCGCCATACCAGATCGCCAGCGCCGCCAGCGCCACGCAGCCGATGAACAGCCCCACCACGCCTAGCCGCGGCCGGTAGGTGAAGCGCACCAGCGCGTACGCCGCCGCCGTGCCCAGCAGCAGCGCGAGCACCGCGCTCCACAGCGCCACGAACACAGTGTTGAAGTATGGCCGCAGCGTGTCGTTGCGCACGTCGACAAAGATGTAGCGCCAGTTATCGAGCTTGGGCACGAAGTCGACCCACGGAATATAGAACGGGCCGTTGTCGACATCGCCCGGCAGCTTAAACGAGGTGATCAGCAGCCAGTACAGCGGGAACAGCACCACGATCGCCCAGAACACCAGCAGCGCGTACGATACCACCGCGCCCGCCGGCGAGGGCCGGAACACCGAGCGGCGTTGCAGAAATCGCTGCATCTTAGGCCTCCTCTGTGTTCGGCTGGCGCACCAGGTTGACAAACGCGGTGCCTACCACCGTTACCAGCACCAGCAGCAGAAACGCCACCGCCGCCGAGCCGCCCAGGTCCTGCGTGCGCCAGGCAATAAACGAGTGCAGCGTCAGCGACTCGGTGGCGGTGCCGGGGCCGCCGCCAGTGAGGATGTTCGGCAGGTCGACGATCTTGAACGCCTCGATCATGCGGATCAGGATCAGCGTGGTGCTCACCGGCAGAATAGCCGGCAGGGTAATGTAGCGAAAGATCTGCCGGCGCGTGGCGCCGTCTACCAGCGCGGCCTCGACCGGCTCGACCGACTGGCCCTCGAGCGCGGCCAGCAGCACAATGAACATAAACGGCGTCCACTGCCAGATATCGCCGATCAGCACGGCGCCGCGCGCGCCCCACGGGTCGCTCACCCACGAGAAACCGCTCATGCCCAGCAGATCCCAGATCGGCTTGAGCGGGCCTTTGTTTGTGTCGGTGAGCATGCGGAACATGTACGCGATGCCCACCGGGGTGATCATCATCGGCAGCAGAAACACCACCCGGAAAAAGCGCCGGCCGTACAGCTGCTGCGAGCACAGCAGCGCCAGCCCCAGGCCCAGCAGGTACTGCACAACCAGGCCCACCACCACGTACACCAGCGTGACCATCAGCGTGCCGGGGCGCGCGCCTGGCGCGAATGCCTGCACCACCAGCCACGCCAGCCCGCCGCCCACCAGCGCGCCAAACAGCCGCCCCGCCAGCCCGCCGACCGTCA
>CALLYN010000460.1 GCA_937858455.1 uncultured Kouleothrix sp. | reverse complement strand
GCGCGCGTGCAGCGTGCCCGAGTGCCGGTGCAGCTGAAGCGAGCGCGCGTGCAGCATGCTGGAATACAGGTGCGGGTGAAGCGAGCACGCGTGCAGCATGGTTGGAATGCCGGTGCGGCTGAAGGAAACGCCCGTGCAGCATACATACACTGCCGTGCTGAACAAAGCTTGGCTTGCTGTGGCCCTGTATCGGCGATTGTCGTTGAGGGAGTGAGGCGTCGCTTGCCGCGGCGCTGAGCTACGGGGAAACTTCGCTGGCGGTGCAATGCGCCAAGGGCACAGCAAGAGCGCCGGTGGGATGTGGCTGGGGCGCATCGGGATGGCGTATTGCTCTAGGCCCCACGCTCGATCGCCCTGCACGCTGCGCGCTATGCCGGATCGCGCGGGGCAGGCTTGTGCGGCCGGCCGCGCGCGCGGCGCGGGATGCCGAAGCGCACCAGCGCCTTATACACCGTGGTGGCGCACACGCCGACAATCTGTGCAATTTCGCCAAGCGAGCGCTGCTCATCGACATACAGCCGCTGGAGCAGCGCGGCATCGAGCGGCGATTGGCCCGCACCGGCGGCGTCGGGAGCGGGAACACGCTGCCACGCCTCGCGGCGCGGAATGCGGTTGCGGATCAGCGCGTCGTGCACGGTGCGCGGCGCGATATGCAATTGATCTGAAATGCGGCGAATAGAAAGCTGCTCGTCGACATACAGGCGTACGAGTATCGCAGGGTCGATCTTTGGCATGCGCCTCTCCGCGCGTTGCTGAAACGCCTTTGTGCCAAGCATAGCAGCTTTTGCATTTGGAAAGTATAAGGGTTTTCGGCATTTTTTGGGCGCGAAAATATTCACCCGTGTATTAGATCTTCCGACGATTTGCCGGGCACGATGTTTGGATCATTGGTGGCTAGGCAGATCCGGCAATGTTCACTATCATAACCGTAAACCACTCTTAACTATTTGCTGCTCCGAGTGCGAGCGCCAGGGCAGTGCAGCCGACAGTGAGCTGCGCTGCTAGCGTATGCTCGGCAGTTGAGTATCATCGCGAAGACATGGAGGCTTGCAATGGCGAACGCTTCTGAGCAAGATGTGGCTGACTCTGGGCCGAAACGCACACTCGGCCTGACGGGTGTCACGATCAATGCCATGGCGCTGATCGCGCCCGGCGCGTTCTTGTGGATCACCTTTCAGCTGCAGGCGGCGCAATCCGGCCCGGATGGCTCCACCACCGGCTTTGACATGTGGCAAGGGATGGTGTTCGCGCTGATCATCGCGTTTCTGACGGCGCTGTCCTACTCGCAGATGGCGAAGATCTACCCCGAGGCCGGCTACGGCAGCGCGTACTATTTCGCCGAGAAGACGTTTCTCGACAAAGAGGAGAGCCAGCACCACCGCTGGGCGCGCGGCTCGAAGCTGGTGACCGGCTGGGCGGCGCACCTGTTCTACTGGGTGTACCCCGGCGTGATGGTCACGTTCATGGCTATTCTGGTGAGCTACATCGCCGGCCTGTTCGGCGCCACCGACGGCAGCGGCAACCCCGGCCTGCCGCTGGTGGTGAACATTGGCGTGGCGATCCTCTTCGCGCTGGGGGTTGGCTTTGTGGCAGTGCGCGGCATCAATGGCTCGACGCTCACCAACCTGATCATCAACGTCGTGCAGCTGACGTCGCTGGTGGTGTTCTCCGCGCTAGCGATCATCTACCGGCTGAAGAACCCCGACGGCGCGACCTTTGGCGCGCTGGCCGACGGCACGCAGGTGGGCCACGCGACGGTCGGCTCCATCCTCATCCCGCACTCGCTGAGCAGCGTGCTATTTCAGTCGACGCTGGCGATCCTGATCCTGGTGGGCTTCGAGAGCTGCACCGCGCTGGGCGCCGAGGCCAAGAACCCCAAGCACAGCGTGCCGCGCGGCGTGCTGCTTTCGCTGATCATCCAGGGCCTGTTCGCCTATGTGATCGGCTACTTCGCGGCGAACTTCGCGGTATCGGACAAGCTGGTGGTGCAGGGCACCGACGCGAGCGGCGCGGCGGTGACGTACGTGGGCATGGCTGCCGCCGCGCACTCGCAGGCACCGGTGGGCGATATGATCCGGCTGTTCGGCGATACGCTGCTGGGCGGCATTGGCTTCGGCCTGGCGGTGACGATGGCCATCACCGTGGCGCTGGCGATCTTCGGCACGACGCTCTCGTGCATCAACACCGCCGTGCGCGTCAGCTACGCAATGGCGAAAGACCAGGAGATGCCCGAGATCCTCGGCCTGATGCACGGCAGGTTCGCCACGCCCTCGGCGGCCACCTGGATGCTGGTGGGCATCTCGGCGCTGATCGGCGCGGTGGGCGTGTACAGCATTGTGACGCAGACCGGCCTGGGCATTGCCAGCAACCTGGGCACGTTCATTCTCTATGGCCTGATCTGCATCTGGACGATCATCGCCTTCAACGGCCGGCCCGACCGCAACATCTTCCTGCACGTGATCATCCCGGTGCTGGGCCTGCTTACCAACGTGCTGATGGTGATCACGATCTTCTACCTCGCGTTTGCGGCCGGCGGCGACAGCTCGAAAGAGGGCTACATCGCGCTGGGCGTGGCCGCGGCGTGGGCGATCGTCAGCATCGTCTATATTGTGATCAACACCGGCCGCCGCCAGCGCGTGCTGCTGCCGGCGCCCTAGCGCGGCGCCTGGCGGCGCGCGCCGCACTGCTTGCGAATGGTTCTCCGCGCCCGGCCGCAGTGCAGAGCGCGGAGAACCACGACACGTACGCCCGCATTTCTGCCCGACCGAGTGTGCATGATCACGCTTGACTACGCCGGCCTCAGCGAGCAAGGCCCGGTTCGCGACAACAACGAAGACTTTATCGCCGCGCACATCCCAGCAGACCCAGCCATACTGGCGCAGAAGGGCTGCTTGTTTGCGATTGCCGACGGCGTTGGCGGCGGCCGCGCGGGCGAAGTCGCCAGCCAGCACAGCGCCGAGAAGCTGGCAGCGCTGTATTACGGCGGCGGGAAAAGCCCGCTGTCGGCGCTGCAGCGCGCGTTCAAGCAGACAAACCTGTACATCTGCGACATGGGCCTGGCGAACCCGGCCTACCGGCGCATGTCCACCACACTTTCGGCGCTAGCGCTAGTGGGCGGGCAGCTGCACATCGGCCACGTCGGCGACACGCGGATCTACCAGGTGCGCGGCGCGGTAGCGCAGCAGCTCACCCGCGATCACTCGGAAGTGGCCGAGCTGGTGCGCATGCAGATCCTGAGCCCCGAAGAAGCGCAGCGCCACCCACGGCGCCACATCATCACGCGCAGCCTGGGAAACGACCTGATGACCCAGATCGACTTTCGCAGCGAGCCGCTGCAGGCCGGCGACGGCTTTGTGCTCTGCACGGATGGGCTGTGGGAGCCGCTCGCGCCGGCCGAGATCGCCGCGGCGCTGCAGGCCGACAGCGCCGCCGAGGCATGCCAACAGCTGGTAGCGCTGGCGCTCGAGCGCGGCACCGACGATAACCTGTCGGTGCAGGTCATAAAAGTGGTAGAATTGCCCGGCAACCAACCCGATCAGTCGGCGCGCAAGAACGGCTTCTTTCGGCGCACATTGAACCTGATTGGCAGCGCGCTGGTTTGAGCGCCCAGTAGGCTACTATGATGTTGCAGCCAGGTGAGCGGATCGACCGGTACACCGTCGTGCATAAGCTCGGCCACGGCGGGATGAGCGAAGTGTATCGCGCCCACGACCCGCAGCACCAGCGTGAAGTGGTGCTCAAGTTTCCGCACGAAGACATGGCCGGCGACCCGGCCACGTACGAGCGTTTCCGCCGCGAGATCCAGATCGGCGAGCGGCTGACGCACCCGAACATACAGAAGCTGTACGAGCTGGCGGGCAACCAGCTCGATCCATACCTGGTGCTGGAGTATGTGGATGGCGTGACGCTGCGCGACGTGCTGCGCAAAGAGCGCCGGCTGCCGATCGAGCGCGCGGTGCGGCTGTGCGTGCAGATCGCCGAGGCGCTGGCGTACGCGCACGAGCATCACGTGTTTCATCGCGACCTCAAGCCCGAGAATGTGATCGTGACGCCGCAGTGGCACGCCAAGGTGATGGACTTCGGCATTGCGTTTGTCGAGGGTTCGCGGCGCGTCACGTGGGGCCAGATGTCGTCGCAGGTCGGCACGCCCGATTACATGGCGCCCGAGCAGATCAAGGGCAACCGCGGCGACCAGCGCACCGACATTTACGCGCTCGGCATGATCGCCTACGAGTGCCTGACGGGCCGGCTGCCCTACGAGGGCGACAACGCGCTGGTGGTGATGAGCCAGCACGTGACGGCCAGCCCGCCGCCGCTGGGCCAGTTCGCCGGGCACGTGCCGCCTGCGCTCGAAGAAACCGTGATGAAAGCCATCCGGCGCAGCCCCGACGCGCGCTGGCCTTCGATGCGCGCCTTCGCCGACGCGCTGCAGCACCCGGATCAGATCGACGCCCCGGCGCTGCGCGCCGAGCGCGAGCAGCAAGAGCGCAGCGCTGGCAACGGCGGGGTTGGCGGCCAGATGGGCCTGCCAACCTGGCAGGTAGTGGTGATCGTAGTAGCGGTGCTGGTGGGGCTGGTGCTGTTTGGCGTGGTGGTGCAGCTGCTGCACGGGTAGATGGAAGAAGGTGGAGCATGAGCGTCGAGCCGCCTGATCAGTATGCGAGCCCGGTCGAGCGCCGGCGCAAAGAGCGGGTGCGCGCCTTCGCAGAGCGCCACTGGCTGGGCCTGGGCGTCGCCGCCGATCAGCAGGCGGCGATCGAAGAGATCCGCCGCCAGTACCTGATCACGGCGCGCGAGTATTTCCACGCCGCCAGCACGCTCTACGATACGCTCAGCGTGCAGCCCGAGAAGCTGGCCGCGCGCAAGGCGCCCTTCGCCATGGGCAACCGCACGGTGCAGCTGTTTCTGGCGTACTCGATCCTATGGGAGGCGTTCAACCACATCTATACCGCCGCGGCCTACACCGATTTCGCGCGCAACGGCCCCGCGCGCGCGCCGCTGGAAGACGAGCGCGCCAAGATCGCCCGCGTGCTCAGCCCGCCGCTGCTCGAAGACGCAAACCTGCGCGAGATCAAGGTGCTGAAGAACGGCGAGACGCCGAATGCCGCGATCAACCGCATGATCGAGCGCAGCAGCCGCGAGCTGCGCGAGATCTACGGCATCACCGCCGAGTACAGCCTCACGGACATGGAGGCGTTCTTGCAGGGCGTGGTCGAAGTCACCGAGACGAGCGCCGACGCGACGACGTGGGAGCCGACGCGCGAGGCCGAGAGCTGGATCGTCAAGCCGCTCGACGACGCCGGCAACCTGATCGACCCGGAGCTGCCGTTCAGCGCCTCGAAGTATCGCAGCGTGATCAAGTGGGACTGCTACCAGATCCGCCAGAACCTGAACTTCCTTGGCAAATCCGAGGGCTCGATCGACGATACGATCCTGATCATCCGCGCGTTTTCGCTGCTTGCCCCGGTCGTATCGCTGCTGCTACACGAGTCGCGCCGCGCCGCACTGTTTGCGCTGTAGCTGCGCGCGCCGCTTGATCTCTTTCTGTAGGTATCACGAGCTATACCAACTCCGTTTGATTACTTGTGTTTTCTTGTGCGGCGCCCGGC
>CALLYN010000459.1 GCA_937858455.1 uncultured Kouleothrix sp. | reverse complement strand
TGCGGTCGCGGCGGCGACCGCACCACACAGCCAGATGTGTTCACCCCCTCCCCTGGCAAGGGAGGGGGTAGGGGGAGGGGTCGACAGACGTTGCACGAGCCCTGCGTCCTAAACCTGATCTAGCGCGGCGGCACGCCGATTGATGGTATCATGCAACCTCACACCAGGGCGGCGCGTATGATCTGCTGCACACATCCTCGCCAGCAGCGCCACCCAAGCTACGCATATACTGGAGCGATGCATGATTGCTACACATGGCGCGCCGATGATCGAGGCCAGCGGCCTCCAGAAGCGCTACGGCGATACCCTCGCCGTGAAAGGCGTGAACCTCCAGGTTCAGCCCGGCGAGATCTTCGGCTTCCTCGGGCCAAACGGCGCCGGGAAAACCACCACGATTAAAATGCTGATCGGCCTGCTGCGCCCCTCGGCCGGCACGGCGCGCATCGGCGGCCACGATATTCAGCGCGAGCCGATCGCCGCGAAATCGCTGATCGGCTACGTGCCCGACCAGCCCTACCTGCCCGAGAAGCTTACCGCGCGCGAGTTCCTCGAGTTCACCGCCGGGCTCTACCAGCTCGACCGCGCGGCGGCGCGGCGGCGCGGCGAGGAGCTGCTGCGGCTGTTCGGCCTGAGCGACCGCGGCGACGACCTCGTGGGCGGCTACTCGCACGGCATGCGCCAGAAGACCGCGCTGGCCGGCGCGCTGCTGCACAACCCGCGCGCGTTCTTCCTCGACGAGCCGACCGTCGGGCTCGACCCGCGCAGCGCTCGCCTGATCAAAGACATCCTGCGCGAGGTGTCCGAGCGCGGCACCGCCGTGTTTCTTACCACTCACATCCTCGAGATCGCCGAGCGCATGTGCGACCGCGTGGCGATCATCAGCGGCGGCGAGGTGATCGCCACCGGCACGATGGACGAGCTGCGCGCCGGCCGCGGCGGCGAAAGCCTTGAAGATATTTTCCTCGCGCTTACCGGCGGCGCGGAAGAGGCCGAGATCGCCGACGCGCTGGCCTGAAGTCCTGTCATTGTGGGAGGTTTGGAGGGCTTGCGCCCCCCGAACCCCCACCACGTAAATCCTGCCATTAACAGGAGTTACGCGGTGCGCGTTTTTGCCTTCGGCAGAGCGGTACTTTTTCATGGATGGTGCTCGGATTTTGGCGCTTTGCGCCAAAATCCGAGCACAAAAGAAAGTACAGTACCGCGCTGCCGCAGGCAGAACAAGCCCGTATCGCAGGCGACTGCCTAAGTCCTATCATTAAGAGGGTGCGGCGTAGCCGCATAGAGAACTATGCTCAATGCGATTGGCGTGCTGCTCAGGATGCGCTTCCTGGTGGCGCGCAACACGATATGGCGCGGCAAGCTCGGCCGCAAGATCGGCCTGGTGGCGCTGGCGCTGGGCTTGTGCGCTGCGGCGTACGGGCTGTACTGGCTCACGCGCGGCATCGTGAGCGGCATTACCAGCCCGGAGTTCGCCGAGTTTCTGACGCGCGCCGCCAGCAGCGGCGGCGGGCTGCCGGCCGGCTTTAGCCTCGACGTGCGCACATACCTGCTGGCGATCCCGGCGGCAGTGCTGTTCGGCGCGCTGGTGCTGCTGGTGCTCACCAGCTTCACCACCGTGCTGTCGTCGCTGTACCTTTCGGGCGATATCGATATGCTGCTTGCGGCGCCGGTGCCGATGCGCGCGGTGTTCGTGGTGAAGTTCTTTGGTGGCCTGCTGGTGCCGTATATGCTGCTGCTGTTCCTGCTGGGGCCGTTTCTGCTTGGCTTTGGCCAGGGCCTTGGCTTCGGCGCGGTGTACTTCGTCGCCGCGATGAGCGCGCTGCTGCTGCTGCCGCTGCTGCCCACCGGCCTGGGCGCGCTGCTGACAATGGCGGTGGTGCGGGTGATCCCGGCGCGCCGCGCGCGCGAGATCGTCGGCGTGATCGGCGGCCTCGTCGGCGTGAGCTGGTATATCGTCAGCCAGTTCTCGCGCGAGCTGGCGCCGCGCGTTTCCGATGCGCGTATGCTCGATTACCTGCGGCGCTTCGATACGCCGCTGCTGCCCTCGGCCTGGGCCGGGCGCGCGCTTGTGGCCGCCGGCGAGGGCCGCTGGGCCGTGCTGCTGGCCTACGGCGCGCTGTTCACCAGCCTGTCGCTGGCCGTCTTCGTGCTATGCCTGCTGCTCGCCGAGCGCCTGTACTACGCTGGCTGGTCGAACATGGCTACGCAGGGCGGGCGCGTACGGCGCCGGGTCAGAGGCGCGGAGCCGCAGGCCAGCCCGGCAGCCGCCGAGCCCCAGCCGCGGTTTGCGGCCCTCACCGCTCTGCTGCCGGCCGAGTCGCGCGCGGTGCTGTATAAAGACCTGCGCGTGTTCCCGCGCGACCTGCGCAATCTTCAGCAGCTGATCTTTCCGCTGGTGCTGGCGGCGATCTGGTCGTTCCGGCTCGTCACCGGCGGCGCGCCAGGCCGCGGCGACGGCGCGCCCGAGTGGTTCGGCTCGCTGATGTCGCTGGGCTCGGCCGGTATTAGCTTCTATATCTGCCTGGTGCTTTCCAGCGCGCTGGGCGGCTCGGGGATCAGCCGCGAGGGCAAGGGCTTCTGGCTGCTGAAAGTCGCGCCGATCAGCGCGCGCCGGCTGCTGATCGGCAAGCTGGCGCTGGCGTACCTGCCCTACCCGACCGCCGGCGTGCTGTTCACGCTGCTGCTATCGATCTTGCAGCGCAGCGGCCCGGCCGATCTGGCGCGCGCGCTCGTGCTGGTGCTCGTGGCCGGTTTGGGCGTCAGCAGTATTCTGACCGGCCTTGGCGCTGCGTTTCCCAAATTTGCCTGGGAGAATCCGCGCCAGCAGACGTCGTTGCAGGCCGGCTGCCTGGCGCCCGTCGCCTACCTGCTCTACCTGGCGGTCGCCATTGGCCTCGTGCTGTTCCTGCCCGCGCTGGGCGCGCTGCTGCCAAACATCGCCATTGTGCTGGCGATCGCCGGCTGGGCGATCTTTCTGGCAATCACCGCGCTGGTGATCTGGGGCGCGCTGTGGTTTGGCGCCGCCCGGCTCGAGCAGCTCGAACTGGCGTAGCGCGGCCTGTGAAACGCCGGCAGGCCGCGGCGACATATATCGCCGCGGCCTGCCGGCAGCATTGAGGCTCGTTTAGCGCCGCGCGCCACGCCGGATCAGCAGGCTCGATCCGATCGCCAGCAGCCCGCCCAGCGCCAGCAGCACGGCCAGGTTGCTCTCGTCGCCGCCGGTGCGCGGCAGCCGCTTCGGCGGCGCC
>CALLYN010000458.1 GCA_937858455.1 uncultured Kouleothrix sp. | reverse complement strand
GGGCCTGGCCGGCTTCGACCCGCCGCTGCGCGGCGTGGCGGCGTTTGCCGGCCAGGATGTGGCGGCGCTGCGCGGGCGCCGCCTGAAGGGCTACGAAGATCAAGCCGACGCAGTGATGTGCGCCTACATCGCGCTGTACGCCTTTCGCTGGGGCGCGGCGCGCTGCCGCTGCTTTGGCTCGATGGAAAGCGGGTATATCTACACGCCAGTGCCGCTGGGCTGATCCTGGCGGAGTGCGACCCGCCGCGCCTGCGCCAGCAGCGCCAGCGCCGCCAGCAGCACCACAGCCACTGCCACCGCCGAAGCCTCGACGCCAAACGCGCCGCCGGTGAGCAGATCCGGGCCGCGCAGCTCGGCGCGCAGCAGCCCGGGGATGGGCTGGCCCGACATACCCGCGACCGCCACGCCAAACACGCCGTCGTTGGCAAAATCCCAGGCGGCATGGAGGCCGATTGCCAGCCACAGGCGGCCAGTGCACATAAACGCGCCGGCGAACAGCAGGCCCGCCGCCATGGCGCCGGCGGTGCTCAGAGCCGACGCGCCGGGGCCGGCAAGGTGCGCCGCGCCGAACAGCAGCAGCGAGAGCGCAATCGCCGGCCACGCGCCCAGGCGCGCGCTGGCGATCCGCAGCAGCACGCCGCGAAACAGCAGCTCTTGCACGAACGCGCTGGCGCTCGCACTGGCCAGCGCCGCTACCAGCACCGCCCAGCCATTTGTTCCAACCACGCGGTATGCGCCGATCAGCCACAGCGCGCCAATCACCAGCGCGAACAGCGCCAGGCCGCCCGCCAGGCCGGCGCCAAGCTCGCGCGCCGCGCCCGCGCCGCCAAGCTCGGCCGGCGCGCGCTGCTCGGCCAGCGCCAGGTACATGCGATATGCGCCGTAGGTCAGCGGCACAAACAGCGCGAATGCGGCCAGGCTCAGCTGGGTGCGCCCGGCTAGCACACCGGCGGCCCGCAGGCCATTGAGCGCAAGCTGCGCCACCACAAAGCCGGCGCCAACGAACAGCGCGGCGCACAGCAGGCGAAACAGGGTGTTGCTCAGCAGCCATTCCGGCCAGAAATGTGCGCGGCGCGGGCGGGCCTGGGTTGCCATTGTGTTACTCCTTGGCGAGGTGCCGCGTTGCCTGCGGCGGGCACGGCAGTTCTGCCAAGGAGTATACAGAAAACACCGCGCCGGCGGATCGTGCGCGCGACGGCATACGCATACATCGTTTAGCCGACTGCAGCGCTACAGCAGCACGATCTTCTCGCGGCCGGCGGCTACATTGCGTGTGGCATTGCGCGTGTCGACAATCACCGGCGCGCGGGCGACCACATTGGCGTAGTCGAAGGCGCTGTGGTCGGTGATGATCGCCACGCAGTCGGCCTGCTCGATCAGCGCATCGCTCAGCGGCGTGGTGCGGAAGGTGCGCCCGTGGTGATCCTCGAACTCGGCGACATGCGGATCGACCGTGACGACCTCGGCGCCGTCGCCTTCGAGCAGCTCGATCACCTTGAACACCGGCGACTCGCGGTAGTCGTCGACGTCGGGCTTGTAGGCCACGCCCAGCAGCACCACGCGTGCGCCGTTGATCGCCTTGCGGTGGCGGTTCAGCGCGCGCGCCACCAGGTCGTGCACGTGGCGCGGCATCTGCGTGTTGATCTCGCCGGCCAGCTCGATGAAGCGCGTGGTCAGGTCGAACTCGCGCGCCTTCCAGGTCAGGTAGAACGGGTCGACCGGGATGCAGTGGCCGCCGAGGCCCGGGCCGGGCGTGAACTTCATGAAGCCGAACGGCTTGGTGGCCGCGGCGTCGACAACCTCCCAGACATTCAGGCCCATGCGGTCGCACAGCAGCGCCAGCTCGTTCACCAGCGCGATGTTCACCGAGCGGAAAATATTCTCGAACAGCTTCGTCAGCTCGGCCACGCGCGGCGACGAGACCGGCACGACGCGGCTGGTGATGTGCGAGTAGAACGCCACTGCCAGCTCGGTGCAGCCGGGCGTCACGCCGCCGACGACCTTGGGCGTGTTCTCCACCGTCCAGCCCTTGCTGTTGGTCTGGCCGGGGTCGATGCGCTCGGGCGAGAACGACACGAACACATCTTCGCCGACCTTCAGCCCGGTCGATTCGAGCCTGGCCTGGATCACTTCTTCGGTGGTGCCGGGGTAGGTGGTGCTTTCGAGGATCACCAGCTGGCCGCTGCGCAGCGTGCGGGCGATATCTTCGGCAGCGCGCTCGATAAACGAGATGTCGGGGTCGCGCGTGATATTCAGCGGCGTGGGCACGCAGATCACGATCACGTCGCAGGCGCGCAGCCGCCGGAAGTCGGTGGTGGCCTCGATCCGGCCGTGCTCGCGCAGCTCGGCCACTTCAGCCGAGCTTACGTCGCCGATGTAGCTGGCGCCGGCGTTGATCTGGCCAACCTTGGCCTCGCTGACGTCGAAGCCCAGCACGCCGAAGCCGACCCGTCCCGCGCGCACTGCCAGCGGCAGGCCGACGTACCCCAGGCCGATGACGCCAATGCGCGCGGCCTCGGTTTGAATTTTCTGGAGCAGTTCTGTTTGAATTGACATGCGTGTTTCCTTGTTTCAAGATGGCGCTGAAGCCAGGAAGAGCCCGGCGTCTTTGCTGATATGGATCGGCCCGCCGGCCTGGATGGCCTGCTCGACATAGCGCAGCAGCTGCGCGCGCAGCTGCGGGCTGGCGTGCTCGGCGACGTGCATCGACAGTACGAACGCCACCAGCGGCTCGGCCTCGGCGACGCGCAGGCCATCGGGGTAGCGCCGCAGCTCGGCCGGCCCAAACCATGGCGCGAGCTGCGCGGCGCCGTTTTCGAGCGTGAAGTCGCGCGGCTCGGCCGAGCCCCAGGCCGCCAGGCGCGGGTCGACGCGCTGCACCAGCTCGCGCAGCTCGCGCATGTGGGCGCTGCCATTGGTGGCGGCGTAGAAGCGGCCGCCGGGCCTGAGCACGCGGCGCAGCTCGGCCAGCGCGCGTGGCCGGTCGGGCACGTGGTAGAGCATGTGGTTGGCGATCACCGCGTCGAATGCAGCGTCGGCAAAAGGCAGCTGCTGGGCGTCGGCCTGCTCAAACGCGATCTGCGTCAGGCCGGCCAGGTTGTGCCGCGCCTCGGCCAGCATACCGGCCGAAAAGTCGGCCAGCGTGATCTGCCAGCCGGGCGGGATGCGCTGGCGATTCTCGAACCAGAGCCAGCCTGGCCCACAGCCGACCTCGAGCACCTGGGCTGTGGGCGGCAATGCGAGCTGCTCGAACATCCAGCGCTGCCAGCCGTACGCGTTGGTGCTGAAGCGCGCGTGCAGCGCCACGCGGTCGTTCAACTTGCTCGCGGTGTTGTACTGCTGGGTTCTGAGGTACTGCTGGTCGTCGATCTTCGACATAGCCCCTCCGCTTATGACGCCTGTACCCGAGCTACGCGGTGGGGTTCGGGGGCGGCTTCGCCGCCCACGAAAACTTCCCCACGCTTCAGGCCTATGCCGGGCTGGCTGTACCGGCGCCTGGCTCCATGCCAAGCGCGCGGGCGTAGGCCTGCTCGAAGCGCGCGGCGGTCTGATCCCACGTCAGCTCTTCGGCGACGCGCTGGCGGGCCGCCGCGCCGTCGGGCAGCACTTCGCCGGTGTGAAAGCGGAAGTCGCGGACGACCCAGGTGCCTTCCTTTGACGCCGGGTAGTCGGCAGCTATCGCAGGCGCAGCAACCGTTGATGTGATGGCAGCCGCAGCGGTTAGCACCAGCGCGGCTCCCGTTGATCGCACGCTGCGGGCCGGCGACGATGACGACATCAAGCGATGCAGCGTGCGATCAATCCAGTCCAGATGTTTCATGTGAGCCTCCTTCTGTTTGCTGTGGCAAATGTCTTGCGCGTTCCTGTTATTCGACTTGTCGCGCTACGGCGGTATATCACTGCTCGGTCCGGATTGGTGCCGTACGGGTCATTTGTGATTGGTTGGTGCGGTTTTCTAGCCGCCGGGTTGCAGCACGCGTTCACGCGGCTGCCATATTGTGAACCGGCACGAAGTAACTATCACTTTTCCGTTC
>CALLYN010000457.1 GCA_937858455.1 uncultured Kouleothrix sp. | reverse complement strand
GAAGGCGACGTCCAGCGCCGGGGCGATGCCGCCCCGGGCCGCTTCGGCGGTGCGCGAAAAATCGTCAACACTCGTCGAAAGCATTTCGCAGTCCGACGGAAACGATCTGCCAGATCTTACCGAACTCGGAGGACGTTCGAGCAGCCTGAGGAAGACCATTGAAGCGGTGTTTGAGATTGCTTACATGGAACGCGATAAGTCTTCGCCCGAAGAAGATGAGCTGTCGCTCGAAGAAATTCTTCATGAAGAAGTAGAAAGATTCGAGAAACGTTTCGCTGGCGACCGGACAATCCCCCCGTGCCGGTCCCCAGCCATCGGCCCTGCCGATTCCGGATGACACCCGGGTTTTTCCCCAGCCTTTTTCATGCCCACCGGATTCCGGTGCACCGCCAGCGCCCGCGGTGCATGGACAGGCGCAGGTGTGCGTCTGCGACGGGCAGCCGGGCGAACGGCTTTGCGGATTCCGGTGCGGCCTGCCGCCCCGGCGATCCGGCTGGTCACGTTCCTTTCCGATCCGGAACCGAGTCGCCCGCTCATGACTGTCCAGACCCATCCTTCCACGGCTGCCCAGAGGGATCCGCCCATGTCCGATCCGGTCACTTCGGCGGCCGTTGCCGCTGCCAGGTTCGTTGGCGAGAAAGCCATCAGTTATCTGGCCATGAAGGTCTACGAGGGCTCGCCCTGCGCCAGCCCCGAACAGCTGACCGCGATTCCCAAACTGTTCTGCATGGCGGTCCGCGGCGCCGCCGGCGTCGACGAGAAGGAATACCGCCAGCACCTGACGCAGCAGATCGACCTGATTGCCGAGCGCCTCGGGCGCGTCGAACAGGCCAAACCACAGCAGTGGCAGGTCGCCGCGCGGCGCGCGCACGCGCAGGGCCGGCTCGAACGCTGGCGCTGCCTCGTAGGCGACAAACCCAGCCGCGTACATGCCGGCGCGTGTCGCACGACCTAGCTCACGCAGCGCCGGCCGCACTTCGCCAGGCGTAGTTGCCAGCAGCACCGCGCGCGGGTTGGCGAAGCGCAAGCGGCGCGGCTGGCCGGCGTCGTCGGCGAAATCGTAGATCAGCAGGCAGTCATCGGGCATGGGCAGCGCGTACACTCCAGGTTGCAAACGGCTCGTACGTGGCGCTAGCCGCCGAGCCAGGCGAGCCACTCTTGCTCGAGCGCGCCCAGCGGCTTGCCATACACGCCAGCGTAATCCGACGAGCCAATCGCACCCTGGCCCGAGACGTACAGCCGATCGAATTGCTCGCGGCCATATGCGCCAATCAGGTATTCGACAAAGCTGGCCCACTCGTAGTACAGCGCGTTCATCGCGCCCACGCCCAGGCCACTGTAGTCGGTGGCGAGCGGGTAGTAGGTGCCGGCGCGGCGCTGCTCGCGCACATACGAGCGAAAATCAGGCTGGCCGCCAAGCCAGTACTCGCCGGCGGCCCACGTGGCCGCGCCCTCCGAGAGGATCAGATCCGAGCGCATGTGTGCGTCGCCATAGCGATCCTGCTCGAGCTGGTGCGTAAACTCGTGGGCCATGATCGCAACCGCGCGGGCGCGCGGGATGCCCGGACAGGTAAAGACATGCATCTGGCGAACATCGGTGTAGGCGATGCCGCGCAGGCCGCAGCCGTCGTCGCGATCGATCACAGCAGTGAAGCGCGCGCTCGGCCCGCTGCCAAATCGCTCGACGACATAGCCCAGCGCGCGCTGGAGGTCGGCTGCCAGCGGCGCACGCTCGTCGGGGTATAGCCCATCGTCGACATGCGTATCAAACGAGGCTAGGGGTATTGCCGCGCCGCTGATTGGCGCAGGGGTGGCGGATTGGCTGGCCTGCGGCTCGGGCGCGGTAAGCGGCGGCTGCCAGCGCGAGACAAGCCGGCGCGCGGTGGCGTCGGGGCGCAACACCAGCAGCAGCACGGCGATCGAGGCCAGGGCGATCAGGAGCACCTTGGCAGTGTTGGCGGTATCGCGCGCTCTCATAGAGGTGTAAGTATACCATGCCGGCGGCCGCGCCGGGCATGTCAGGCCTGCGGCGGCTCAGGCTCCGGCTTCTCGGCTTCGGCCGCGCCGGCGCCAGGCGCCTCGCTTTGTTTGATCTCGTCGTGCAGGCGCCAGATCATGCGCGAGCGCGCAGCATGCCAGGCCGCGCTCTTTGGCCCGGTTTCGCGCAGCAGAATAAGCTGCTGAAGCTGTCGACGCAAGTGCTGGGTATGCGGGTCGCGCCTCATGGGTTGCTCCTATGCACTGGCCAGCCAATCGTCCAGCGCGCGGCGGTGGGTGTGGTGCGAGATCGGCGGCAGCGCGCCGGGGGCGAAAAAACCTAGGTCGTCGGCATCGTCGCCGGCAGCCAGCGGGCCTAGGTCGTCGCAGGCGATGTGGAACACCAGCAGTACCCCGGCGCCGCGCGGGTCGTCCGTGTAGTGGTACACGCCCAGCAGCCCGGCCACACGCGCCGCCAGCCCGGTCTCTTCCAGCACCTCGCGGCACGCCGCCGCCTCGGGCGGCTCGTCGGCCTCGGCAAAGCCACACGGCAGGCACCACAGCCCACGGCCCGGCTCGTGGCGCCGCCGCACCAGCAGCACCTCGCCATCGCGCACGAGCAGCCCGCCGCATGCGAGCTTCGGGTTGATATACACCACAAAGCCGCAGTCCGGGCAGGCCGGGCGCAGCCGGCCGCTCGCCACGCGCTCGGCCAGCTGAGCGCCACAGCGCGAGCAGAAGCGCAGCGGCTGCCACTGCGTCTCGCGATCGGTCATCGTATGCTCCCTCCGGCGGCCACAAAAAACCGGCGCACATCTCTCATTCTATTACCAAGCCTTCGTAATAAACTACTTGCAAATACAAAACATCGCCGCTATAATAGCAGATCCTACCACTTGAACAACGCGGCGCTGCGGAAGTTTTAAGAAACGATGAAAAGAACACTCCCGTCGCCGCTAGCATCGTTATAATCGTCAGTTCGCTCTATATTGCATAGTACCACCATCCGCTCTCGGCGCGCTATGGTCTATTGTCGTCTCGCCTGGGCCACTATCGATTGTGAGTCGGCATATGAAACTGCACACGGTCTATATTGGTCTCGGCAGCAACCTTGGCGACCGCGTGGCGTACCTGCGCGAGGCAGTACAGCGGCTTGGCGCGATCGTCTCGATCGCCCGCGCATCGCAGCTGTACGTTGCCGCGCCGCTCGGGTATGTCCGCGACGATGCATTTATCAACGCGGTGGTATCGGGCACTACCACGCTCAAGGCGCTCGATCTGCTGCAGATGATGCAGGCGATCGAGAGCGCCATGGGCCGGCGGCCGGTGCAGTATGGGCCACGGCCGATCGATCTCGACTTGCTGTTTTACGACGCGGTGCAGATCGAAACGCGCAAGCTCACCATTCCGCACCCGCGCCTGCACCAGCGCGCATTTGTGCTCAAGCCACTGGCCGAGATCGCGCCAAAGCTGATGCACCCTGTGCTATATTATACGGTGTCGCAGCTCCTCCAAGATGTCGAAGACGCCGACCAAGTGCAGATCTACGATACTGAGAAGGCGCTGACGCGGGCCTGATCGCGCAGCAGGCCGGCGTGCCGCCAAAAATCCCAAAACCCGGCCACGAGCACCCTGCGCAAGGGTGTTTTTTGTGCCGCAAACTCGCCCAGCCGCGCCGCGTTGGCGCTGGAACAGTTATTGCTACAACCGACGGGCAGTGTCCAGGCGGTCTCCACATTGACGCCTGTTTGAGATCCGCGCTAAACAGAAACGAGACCCCTTATGGTACATCCTTCCGCCCGCGAGCCGCTTGCGTGGCTGCTCGACGTGATGCGGGCGGCCGATACTCCCGATCTCGTCGAGCAGGCGCGGCAAGTGCTCGCCGCGCTGCGCCGCGACCCGCGCATTGTGGCGGCGGGCCTCTGGTGCGGCGACACCCACGCATCGCGCTGCCTGGGCCAGCATAACCTCGACGAAACCGCGCTGGCGCCGCTGGTCGCCGAGGTGCTCGCCAACGGGCAGCCGCTCACGCGGCCCGCTCCCTTCGGCGACGCGGCCGAGCTGAGCCTGCTGCCGTTGTGCTACGCCGAAGCCACCTTTGGCGTGCTGGCGATCGTCGCGCAGCCGCGCGAGCCGGCCGATATGCTGCGCTGGCGCGTCGTCGCCGCGCATCTTGGCGCCAGCCTGTGGCCAGCACAGCAACCGCAGCAGACCGAGCAGGCGCTCAGCAACGAGTGGGACGACTTCATCGCGCACGCAGTTCACGAGATCAAGAACCCGCTGGCCTCAACCAAGGGCTACGCCGATCTGCTGCTGCGCCGCGCTAATAAAGATGCGAACGAGAACTATCGTAAAGGGTTAGTCGTCATCTCTCAGCAGGTAACAAAGGCCACCGGCCTGCTCGAGCAGCTATCGGACACCTCGCGGATCAACACGAATCGCATTCATATCGAGCCAAGCTACGCCGACCTAGCGGATGTCACGCGGCGGGTCGCGCAAGAGCAGCAGATCAAAACCGATCAACACTTGATCGACATCGAGGGCGTAGCCGAGGCGCTGTACACCACCTTCGATGTCGCGCGCATCAGCCAGTGCCTTGAGGCGATCATCGGCAACGCGGTGAAGTTTTCGCCAAACGGCGGCACAATTTCGATCGGCCTGAGCGAGCAGCCTCAGCCAGGCGGAAGCAGCGCCGCCGTGGTGTCGGTGAGCGACCAGGGAATCGGCGTGCCCGCCGCCGAGCGCGAGCGCATCTTCGAGCGCTTCAAGCGCGGCAGCAATGTGGTCGGGCTCTTCAGCGGGCTGGGGCTGGGGCTGTTCATCGCGCGCGATCTGGTGCAGCGCCACGGCGGCCGAATGTGGGTCGCAGGCGAGCCGGATCAAGGCACTACCGTGTTTTTGCTGCTGCCGCTGCGCCGCCGCTAGCGCGGCTACAAGCGCGCCAGCTCGTCGGCAAACTGCCGCTCAAGCGCGGCGCGCTCGTCGGCCGGAAGAAAGGCCGCGCGCACGCCGTTGAGCGCCAGCTGGGCCAGATCATCGGCGCCGAAGCCAAATACGCGCGCCGCCAGCCGGTACTCGTCGTTCAGCGTAGTCTTGAAAAACGTCGGGTCGTCGGTATTCAAGGTAATCGTCACCCCGGCGTCGAACAGCCGCCGCAGCGGGTGCGACGCCATATCGGGCACCGCGCCAGTGTAGAGATTGCTCGACGGCGACACATCGAGCACGACGCCGAGCGCGCGCAGGTGCGCAAGCAGCGCAGGGTCGTCGATGCTGCGGATGCCGTGGCCGATGCGCTCGCAGCGGAGCACATCGACGGCACCCCAGACGCTGGCAGGCCCGACGACCTCGCCGGCGTGGGCCATCAGGTGCAGGCCGGCCCGGCGCGCGGCGGCGAACACCTCGGCGAACAGCTCGGGCGGGTAGTTCAGCTCGTCGCCGCCGATCGACCACGCCACCAGGCCGTAGCGCATATTCTGGATCGCCAGCTCAAGCACCTTCCAGGCCGTCTCGGCGCCAAACTGGCGGCCATAATCGAACGCCAGGCGCACGCGGGTGCCGCGCTCGCGCTCGGCGCGCGCAAAGCCGGCCATCGCGCCCTGCACCACCTCGCCCAGGTCGATGCCGCGATTGAAGTACTGGAAGGCCGAAACCATCACCTCGGCGTAGCGCACATTCTGGTCGGCGAGCTGGTGGCCCAGCTCGTAGGCCAGCAGCTCGAAATCCTCGCCGCGCATCAGCGAGCGCGCCAGCACCATGAACACCGTCAGAAACTCGTGGAAATGCCGGTAGTTGAACAGCTGAGCCACGCCGGCGACATCGCGCGCAGGCAGCTCGACGCGGTTGCGCTCGGCGATCCGCAGCAGCGTTGCGGGCTGCACCGCGCCCTCCAGGTGCAGGTGCAGCTCGACTTTGGGCATCGCGGCAATAAAAGCTTCTAGCGACGGTGCTAGCGGCTGTTGCGTACTCACAGGCCACCTCGTGCGCGCTGACAGCGCCTATTTCAGGGGTCAAAAAAGGGGGCTAGCCTGGGCGGCACCCCCGGTTCTGGTATGGAAATAACCGCGTGCGTTCCTGGGTAGTTACGAGTCGATCCCCACGGCTTCGAGACGCTCGGTATTATCGTACACCACCAGCGCCTCGATCAAGCGGTCGATGTCGCCGTCGAGGATGCCGGGCAGGTTCGAGAAATTCTGGCCGATCCGGTGATCAGTGACGCGATCCTGCGGGAAGTTATAGGTACGAATCTTCTCGGCGCGTTCGCCGGTGCCCACCTGAGCCAGCCGCGACTCGCCGAGCTCTTTCTGGCGTTTCTCCTGCTCGATCGCGTAGAGCCGGGCGCGCAGCACCGATAGCGCGGCGGCCTTGTTCTTCAGCTGCGAGCGGCCATCCTGGCAGGTGACCACGATCTCGTCGGGGGTGCCGCCCTTATACACGATCCGCACGGCCGAGTCGGTAGTGTTGACGCCCTGGCCGCCGTGCCCGCCCGAGCGGAATACGTCGACGCGATAATCTTCGGGGCGTAGCTCGACATCGGTTTCTTCGACCTCGGGCAGCACCGCGACGGTAGCGGTAGAGGTATGGATGCGGCCGCGCGCCTCGGTGGCCGGCACGCGCTGCACGCGGTGCGTGCCGCCCTCGTACTTCAGCTGGCTATACGCACCCTCGCCGTGCACCTCGAACACAACCTCTTTAAAGCCGCCGACGCCGTTCTCGCTGGCGTTGACAACCTCGAGCTTCCAGCCGCGCCGCTCGGCGTAGCGCGAGTACATCCGAAACAAATCGGCCGCGAACAGCGCGGCCTCATCGCCGCCAGTGCCCTGGCGAACCTCGAAGATCACATTCTTCGAGTCGTTCGGGTCGCGCGGCAGCAGCAGCAACTTGATCCGGCCGGCCAGCTCGTCGCGGCGGGCGCGCAGCTGATCGAGCTCGTCTTGCGCGAGCGCGCGCAGCTCGGCGTCGTCGGCCTCGTCGAGCATCTGCTGGGCCTCGCGGGCCTGGCGATCGACGTCGTTATAGGCCCGGTAGGCCATCACCACGTCCTCGAGCTCGCTCAGCTCGCGTGCGATCTGCTGGAGCCGCATGTGGTCGGTCGCCACGTCGGGCTGGGCCATCAGCTCGCTCAGCTGGTTGTAGCGCGCATCGAGGCTCGCGAGTTTGTCGAACATATAAACGATCCCTTAGAGGTTATTTTGCAGCATGATGCGCTGGCGCGCACCCGACATTATAGCATAGCTGACCGACACAAAATGCCCATACCAGGGCACTGCTGGGCAGTGCGCCCCGGTATGGGCACGAGTGCTGCGGCCTAGTGCGACTGCAGCGCCTTCTTGCGGCGGTTGCGCTCGGCGCGGCGGCGCTTCTCTTTGCGCTGCTCGCTCTTCGAGACAAAATGCATCTTCTCGCGGTAGGTTTTGGTGATGCGCTCGGCGACCACGCCCTTATTGAAGCGGCGCAGCAGCTGCTCGACGGTCTCTCCTTCACGGCGCTCGACTTTCATAGCCTGCGTGACATACGAACACGACCACCGCAGCGGGCGATCGATATTCGGCTGTCGTTGCTTTCACCTCCCCCCGCACGAGTTTCAATGTGCTGAACACAAGGCACTATTATATACGCGAAGTAGCGTTTTGACAACCTAGCTTGACACCGAGTCGCGAGCATGCTAGGATACGGCCACCTTTAATTCGGCCCTGCGAGGCTGAGAAGGGAAGACTGCATGTCTCCGACGACACCCCGCGCCAGTTTGGCGCGCCCACAGCATAGCCTGCCCGCCCCCCTCGCCAATTGGCGAGCGCGGGGCTTTTTGTTTGGCCTATTTCGCATGTGAAGGCACCTGCATGAGCGAAAAGCAGATCCTATCGGTCGACGACATCCGGCGCGCGATCACGCGCATCGCCCACGAGGTGGCCGAGCGCAACGAGGGCGTGCGTTCGGTGGTGCTGGTGGGCATCCGCCGGCGCGGCGTGCCGCTGGCGCAGCGGATCGCCACGGCGCTGGCCGATTTTGAGGGCGAGCGCGTGCCGGTGGGCACGCTCGACATTACGCTGTATCGCGACGACCTGGGGTTGCGCGGGCCGGCGCCGGTGGTGCGCTCGACGAGCATTCCGCTCGACATCACCGGCCGCACGGTGGTGCTGGTGGACGACGTGCTGTACACCGGGCGCACGGTGCGCGCCGCACTCGACGCGCTGGCCGACCTAGGCCGCCCCGCGCGCATCCAGCTGGCGGTGCTGATCGACCGCGGCCACCGCGAGCTACCGATCCGCGCCGATTTCGTGGGCAAAAATGTGCCAACCGCCAGCGACGAGCGGATCGAAACGCGCCTGAGCGAGGTCGACGGCAGCGACGACGGCGTGTTTATCGTTAGGGAATAGGGAGCCGATATGACCACACTGACGAATACCACAGTCGCAGCATCGCCAGCCACCAACTCCCAATCTTCGCCACCCCGCCGCCGCCACGTGCTCGACCTCGACGACTTCAGCCGCGACGAGATCATTGAGATCCTCGAGACGACCGCCAGCATGAAAGAGGTGCTGAGCCGGCCGATCAAGCAGGTGCCGGCGCTGCGCGGCACCACCGTGGTGAACATGTTCTTCGAGGATAGCACGCGCACGCGGATCTCGTTCGAGCTGGCGGCCAAGGCGCTCTCGGCGAATGTGGTGGCGATGACCAGCAAAGGCAGCAGCGTCGAAAAGGGCGAGTCGCTGATCGACACGGTGCGCACGCTCCAAGCGCTAGGCGCCAACATCATCGTGATGCGCCACGGCGAGAGCGGCGCGCCCTACCTGGTGGCCCAGCACTTCCACGGCTCGGTGCTGAACGCCGGCGACGGCCGCCACGCCCACCCAACCCAGGCGCTGCTCGACCTGTTCACAATCAACGAGCGGCTTGGCCGCGTCGAGGGCCTGAAGGTGGTGATCGTCGGCGATATTGTGCACAGCCGGGTGGCGCGCTCGAACCTGTGGGGCCTGACGGCCATGGGCGCCCAGGTGACGCTGTGCGCGCCGCCGACGCTGCTCGGGCCGGCCGCGCTGTGGACGGCGACCTGGCCAAATGTAACGATCAGCCACAGCCTGGACGCGTGCGTGGCCGGCGCCGACGTGATCATGACGCTGCGGCTGCAGAAAGAGCGCCAGGAAGCCGGGCTGCTGCCGTCGCTGCGCGAGTATAGCCGCGTGTTCGGCGTGAACGCCGCGCGGGTGAAGCGCGCCGCGCCACACTGCCTGGTGATGCACCCCGGCCCGATGAACGAGGGCGTCGAGATCATGCCCGACGTCGCGACTTCGCGCCAGTCGGTGATCGAGACGCAGGTGACGAACGGCGTGGCGGTGCGCATGGCGCTGATGTACCGCCTGGCCGAAGTTTCGTGAGCGAGCAGACAGGCGGCACAGGCGAACCACACCCTGCCGCCTGCATTTCGCCGGCTGCCACGAGCGAAGAGCCGAGAATCGAGAGCCGAGAGCTGAGAGCCGAGAGCCAAGAACCGAGAGCCAAGCGGCAGGGCGGCGGCGTCGCGCCGGCAGACCGGGTAGCGACGTGGGCCGGGCTGCTGCTGCTGGCGATCTACCTACTGAGCACCGGCGGGCAGCCATTTATCAGCGACGGCGAGGTGATGCTGATCACCGCAATGCGGATGGTGGACGAGCGCACGGTTTCGCTGCCCGAGGGCGCGGCGATCTACCCGCAGACAGTGCGGCGCGCCGACGGAGTGTTGTTCTCGAAGTACGGCCTGGGGCAGCCGCTGGCGGCCGCGCCGCTGTACGCATTCGGGCGGTACGTGCTGGGGCGGGCGATTGGCGCCGGCGCCGGCGCGTTCTACGTCGGGCGGTTCCTCACGCTGCTGCTGCCGGCGCTGGCAACCGCGCTGAGCGGCGCGCTGCTGTGCGCCTGGTCGGCGCGGCTGTACCAGTCGGCGCGGGTGGGCGCGGCGCTGGCGCTGCTGTTTGGCGTGGGCACGCTGGCCTGGCCGTACAGCCGGTTCTTCTTCAGCGAGCCGCTATTCGCCGCCGGGCTGCTGCTGGCTGCGCTGGCGATCGCGACGCGGCGCCCGCTGATCGCCGGGCTGGGCTTCGGCTATGCGCTGCTGACGCGCGTGGGCGGGCTGGTGCTGCTGCCGGCGTTTGGGCTGTATCTGTGGCTTAGCGCGTCTGACGATCGACAGCGGGCGATGGACGAACGGAGCGGCTACCAGCTAACGTCCATCGTGTCTCGTCTATCGTCTTCCGCGCGCGGCAAACGGGCGACGTTCTTCCGGCAGTGCGTATGGTTTGGGCTGGGCCTCGCGCCGTTCGCGCTGGCGATGGCGGGCTACAACTGGGTGCGCTTTCGATCGCCGATCGAGCGCGGCTACGCCAACGAGAGCTTCAGCGGCAACCTGATCGAGGGGCTGTACGGCCTGCTGCTGAGCCCTGGCAAATCGGTGTTTCTGTATGTGCCGCTGCTGCTGGCGCTGCCGTGGGCGATTGCGCCGTTCGCGCGGCGCTGGCGGGCCGAGGCCGCGCTGATCGGGCTGCTGACGCTGGCGACGCTGGCGCAGAGCGCGCTGTGGTGGATCTGGTGGGCGGGGTGGGGCTGGGGGCCGCGCTTTCTGGTGCCGCTCATGCCGTTTCTGGTGCTGCCGCTGGGGGCGCTGCTGGAGCGGCCGGGCTGGCGGCGGGGCCTGATCGCGCTGCTGGCGCTGTCGATTGGCGTGAACTTGCTCGGCATCCTGGTCGATTTCAACATCTACATCAACGACCTAACGCGCGGCGACATCGGGCGCGAGCGGATCTACCTGTACCAGCCGGCCTACTCGCCGATCGTGGCGCACCTGCGCATGCTCGACCTGCGGCAGGCGCCGATCGTGAGCTTCGCGCTGAACGACCCGCGCTTTGGCTTCCCGCAGCCCTGGGCGGCGATCGGCTCGGCCAGCTTCGTGCTGCTGCTGATCGTGGCGGCGCTGGGGCTGTGGCGCGCGCTGCCGCCGGCAGAGCACGCATTCGCTTCGCGCCCTGGCGCTACACAAACCCAGGCGGCCAGTTTCAATAAAGAGGAACACAATGCGCTACCTGATTAAAAATGGCTCGATCATCGACCCGGCGCGCCGGGTTGCGACGGTTGGCAACGTGCTGGTGGAGAACGGCAAGGTCGCGCGGGTGATCGACCTGGCGGATCTTTCGACCGAGCAGGAGCCGCTGGGCGAGGGGATCGAGGTGATCAACGCGCGCGGCGCAGTGATCGCCCCCGGCTTCATCGACCTGCACACGCACCTGCGCGAGCCGGGCGAGGAGCACAAAGAGACGATCGCCACCGGCACCGCTGCGGCGGCGCGCGGCGGCTTCACCACGGTGTGCGCGATGCCGAACACGCGCCCGCCGCACGACCGCGTCGGCGTGGTGCGGCAGGTGCTGGGCGCCGCGCGCGAAGGCGGCGCGGTGCGCGTCGAGCCGATCGGCGCGATCACACTCGGGCGCGAGGGCAAGAACCTGACCGAGATGGCCGAGCTGGTCGAGGCCGGCTGCATTGCCTTCAGCGACGACGGCAGCCCGGTGAGCGACCCGGCGGTGATGCGCAACGCCCTGGCCTACGCGGCCATGCTCGGCGTGCCGATCATGAGCCACTGCGAGGATCTCAAGCTCAGCCATGGCTGGGCCATGCACGAGGGCGTGATCAGCACGCGGCTGGGGCTGCCCGGCTACCCGGCGGCGGCCGAAGAGGTGCAGATCGCCCGCGACATCGCGCTGGCCGAGATGACCGGCGCGCACATCCACATCTGCCACGTCAGCACCGCCGGCGGCGTGGCGCTGGTGCGCGCGGCCAAGCAGCGCGGCGTGCACGTGACGGCCGAGGCCACGCCGCACCACCTGACGCTGACCGACCGCTGGGTTCTCGGCTCGCTCGGCGAGCCAAACGAGCAGCGCGCGCCCACCGGCCGCGGCAAGCGCAAGCACAAGCACGACCCCGAGCTGGCGCTGCCGGGCTGGCTCGACCCGACCAAGATCGCGCCCTACGACACCAGCACGCGCGTCAGCCCGCCGCTGCGCGCCGAGGAAGATGTCGAGGCGCTGATCGAAGGGCTGCGCGACGGCACGATCGACGCGATTGCCACCGACCACGCGCCACACAGCCACGTCGATAAGGAGTGCGAGTATCGCCTGGCCGCGCCGGGGATCTCGGGCCTGGAGACCGCGCTCGGCCTGGTGCTGACGCTGGTGCACCGCGGCGAGATGGACCTGGTGAACTTGATCGCCAAGCTAACCGAAGGGCCGGCCTCGGTGCTCGGCCGCACGCCCGCGACACTGCGCCCGGGCTCGGACGCCGACATCGTGATCTTCGACCCCGACTACAATTGGGTGGTCGACACCGGCAAGTTCGCCTCGAAAGGCGTGAACACGCCGGTGAACGGCCAGCGGCTGAAGGGCCAGGTGATGCTGACGATGTACCACGGCGCGATCGCCTACCGGCGCGGCAACTTCGGCGGCAGCACCGGGATACTCCAGCAGGCCTCGCGGCTGGAGGGGATTTTGGAAGACGAGTAGGCCGATTACCAGGCGTATACCGCCGACGCACGCCAGACGCTTATGATCCAACAGCGCTTTCTCACAATTGCCGACCAGCGCGCGCTCACGCCAAAGCTGCGCTGGCTGACGCTCGACGCGCCCGATCTGGCGCGCGGCGCGCGCGCCGGCCAGTACTTGCTGGTGCGCTGCGCCGAGCCGGACGCCGACGACCCGCTGCTGCT
>CALLYN010000456.1 GCA_937858455.1 uncultured Kouleothrix sp. | reverse complement strand
AGAGCATCAGGCCCACCAGCGTGCCGAGCAGCGGTCCGACCACCCACCAGGGTCCGTGCGCCACGCCTCTCTCCTTGACCCTCGGGTCATGTTCGGTTACTCAACAAACTAATTGAATGTCAACGCGAGGCACGTCGCAGCTCAGATCGACCGCATCGCGCATGGCTACCGCTACAGCTTCACCTCCGACCCGCAGGAAGAACTCAGCGCGCGGATCGCGCAGAACTGCGGACACGGCCTCAATGCCATCGTGTTCGTCTCGGGCGGTTCCGAGGCAGTGGAGTCGGCGCTGAAGCTGGCGACCGAGCGCATCGCTGTGGGCGTGCAGTCGCTCATGCAGCACGGCGGGCCGTCGGTGCTGCGCGAGCTGTACGCGCGCCGCCGCGCCAGCTACCAGGCCTACGTCGACCGCTACTTTCGCGGGTCGTGGGAGGAGGCGATCGCGATGTGGTGGGGGGAGAAACGAGTGAAGAGTTGAGAGCCGAGACATGACACTGCGCTTCGCGATCCCCTCCAAGGGCAGCCTCTACGACGACACGCTGGCGTTTTTCGAGAGCTGCGGCCTGAAGATCAGCCGCCCGAACCCGCGCCGCTACACCGCCGGCATGCGCGCGCTGCCCAATGCCGAGGTGCTGCTGCACCGCGCCCCCGATATCATCGAGAAGGTCGCGGCCGGCGAGATCGACATCGGCGTTAGCGGCCTCGACCTGGTAGAGGAGCTGCGCGGCGACCGCGAGGATCTGCTTGTGCTGTACGACGACCTGGGCTTCGGCCGCTGCGAGCTGGTGGTGGCGGTGCCTGAAGCTTGGATCGACGTAAGCTCGTGGCACGACCTGGCCGACCTGGCGGTGGAACTGCACGCCGAGGGCCGCACGCTGCGGATCGCCACCAAGTACCCGGCGCTGCTGCGGCGCTTCTGCTACGCTCATGGGATCAACTATTTTCGCCTGATCGACTCGCAAGGCGCCACCGAGGCCGCGCCCGGCCTGGGCTACGCCGACATGGTCGCCGACATCACCTCCACCGGCACGACGCTGCGCGACAATCAGCTGAAGATCGTCGGCGGGCCGCTGCTGCGCTCGCAGGCCTGCCTTGTGGGCAGCCGCCGCAGCCTGCGCAGCCACCCGGCGCGCATAGCCATGGTGCGCACGATCCTCGAGCTGGTCGAGGCGCGTCGGCGCGGCCGCAACTACGTGCAGGTCACCGCCAATATCGCCGGCGCATCGGCCGAAGAGGTGGGCCAGCGCGTGGCAACCCGGCCCGAGTTCGCCGGCATGCAAGGGCCGACGGTGGCGCCGGTGTACTCGGGTGCGGGCGACGGCTGGTATACCGTCACGCTGTTTGTGCCACACGATCGAGTGCTGCCGCTGGTCGATCACCTGCGCCAGCTAGGCGGCGGCGCGCTGGCGGTAGTTCCGGCACAGTACGTATTCGACGCGCGCTGCGACGCCTACGAACGCCTGCTGGCCGCGCTCGAAGTGGTATAATTTGCGCTCGGTCACGGATGCGAGAAGAAAGCCATGCCCCCGTTCGAAGCGCAGTCGAGCCAGTTTGGCCTGATCAGCGGCATCTATCGCCCCAGCAGCGACATGGTGCTCGAGGCCGCGCCTGCCGGGCTATTTGCCCCCGAGGCGCGTAAAGGCCGGCTGTATATTGTCGCCGAAATTGGCTCCGATGCTGCGCGCGGGCGCGATGCCAGCCAGCTGGTGCTGCAAACCATCCGCCGCCTGTTCTACGACGATAGCTCGTATAGTGTCACCTCGGCGCTGCGCAAGGCAATCAGCGCGGCCAACAAGGCGCTGTACGAGCAGAACTTCAGCGCGCCGCCCGCCAAGCGCGCCGTGGTGGGCATTAGCTGCGCGGTGATCAAGGGCAATGATCTGTACGTGGCCCAGGTGCGCCCGGCGCAGGCCTACGTACTGGCCGGAACGCGGCTGCGTGGCCTGCCGCCGCTGCCGGCAGCCGGCACGCTGGCCGGGCTCGCGTCTGGTGCGGTCGGCGCCAGCCTCTCGGTTGAGCCCGAGTTCTACCGCGCGGTGTTGAATCCGGGCGACGTGCTACTGCTGAGCACCAGCAACCTGGCGCCGCTGTTCGAAGGCCCCCAGGCGGTGCGCATGCTGCGCGCGGCTACTCCCGCCGATATTGCGGCCGCGCTGGGCCAGCATTGCGCCGAAAACGAGATCGGCGAGGCCCACGGGCTGGTCGCAATGATCCGGCCGGTGCTCAGCCCGGCCGCCGAGGCCGAGCCGCTGAGCCGTGCCGGCGTAACCGAGCGCGGCATGCTGATGCTG
>CALLYN010000455.1 GCA_937858455.1 uncultured Kouleothrix sp. | reverse complement strand
GCTGTGTGGTGCGGTCGCCGCCGCGACCGCACCACACAGCCAGATGTGTTTCCCCCTCCCCTGACAGGGGAGGGGGTAGGGGGAGGGGTCGACTTTGCACGAGCCCTGGCGCTTGTTCGAGGGCTCGTGCGACGCCATGCCCTCCCCGCACCCCGCTCTCCCGTGCACGGGAGAATGGGATTTGTGTTGGCATCGTTTCCCGCTCCCCTGGCAACGGCAATACACGCTCCGGTCGTGTACAATAGACGCACGCACACGAGCAGAGCTAGCAGGGAGCAGGAATGTCCAATTATCAGTACCTCGGCAAAGGTCACAAATCGATCGACGGCCTCGAGAAGATCACGGGGCGCGCGCGCTATGTCGCCGACATACGACTGCCCGGCATGCTGCACGCCCGCCCGATCCTCAGCCAGTACGCCCACGCCGAGATCCGCGCGATCGACGCCGACGCGGCCCGCCGCCTGCCCGGCGTGGTGGCGGTGCTTACGGCCACCGACCTGCCGACGCGCGACCGGGCGATCAATTCGCGCCACAGCGCCGTGCTGGCGCGCGAGAAGGTGGTGTTTGTCGGCCAGCCGGTGGCGCTGGTGGTGGCCGAGAGCGAGGCGATCGCCCGCGACGCGGCCGACCTCGTGCGCGTCGAGTACAGCCCGCTCCCGGCGGTCGTCGACGTGGCGCAGGCCATCGCCCCCGGCGCGCCGGTGATCTGGCCGCGCGGCCTGCCCAAAGAGGGCATGGATCTCACCGCCGCGCACGCCGCCGTCGACAAAGACACCGAAGAAAAAGAGCGCGCGCCCTCGAACATCCACGCCGAGAATCACTACGCGCGCGGCGATATCGCCGCCGGCTTCGCCGCCGCCGACGCAGTGGTCGAGCGCACCTACCGCATGCCGATCGTCCACCAGAGCTACCTCGAGCCCAGCGCGGTCGTCGCCGAGCCCGACCCGGTCGGCGGCGGCGTGACGCTGTACGTCAGCACGCAGGGCCAGTTCGGCCTGCGCGACGAGGTGGCGCGCCTGCTGAGCCTGCCCAAGCGCAAGGTGCGCGTGGTGCCCATGACTGTCGGCGGCGGCTTTGGCGCAAAGTACGGCATTATCGAGGCGCTGGTGGCCGCAGCCGCCGTGGCGCTGGGCCAGCCGCTGCGCGTCGTGCTGACGCGCGCCGAAGATTTCCTTACCACCACGCCCGCGCCGGCCGTGCAGGTCGAGCTGAAGACCGGCGCACGCCGCGACGGCACGCTCTGCGCCATCCAGGCCCGCGTCACCTCCGACAACGGCGTGTTCCCGTTCGCAATCGCCGGCCTGGTCGGCATTCTGCTCGGCGGCTACTACAAGTGCGAGAACCTGGCGATCGACTGCTACGAGGTGTTCACCAACAAGCCGCAGGCCGGCGCCTACCGCGCGCCCGGCGCGCCTAACGCCACCTTCGCGATCGAGTCGAACATCGACGAGCTGGCGCGCGCGCTCGGCATCGACCCGCTCGAGTTCCGGCTGCGCAATGCCGCCGAGGGCGGCGACCCGATGGGCAATGGCGATGCCTGGCCCAACATCGGCCTGCGCCAGTGCCTCGAGCGCATGCGCGATCACCCGCTCTGGCAGGCGCGCGCCAGCGACGCCGCGCCCTCCCCGGACGGCGGCCGCTATGCCGAGGGCGTCGGCCTGGCGGTGGGCGGCTGGCTGTGCGGCATGTCGCCGGCCGCCGCAGTCTGCCGCGCCGACACCGACGGCACCATCCGCATCCACGTCGGCTCGGTCGATATCTCGGGCGTGAACAGCAGCCTGGTGCTGGTGGCCGCCGAGGTGCTGGGCGTGCCGCCCGAGCAGGTCGAGATCCTCCAAGGCGACACCCAGAGCGCGCCGTTCGCCGGGCCGAGCGGCGGCAGCCAGACGACCTACAGCGTCTCGGGGGCGGTGGCCAACGCCGCGCGCGAGGTGCGCCGCAAGCTGCTCGACCTCGCCGCCGACCATTTCGAGGCCGCGATCGGCGATATCGAGATCAAAGACGGCAAGGCCCAGGTGAAGGGCGTCCCCGCCAGCGCGCTGCCGATCGGCCGGCTGGTGGCGATCGGCGAGAGCAAGGCCGGCGGCCCCGGCCCGCTGGTCGGCGAGGGCAACGCCGCCGTCGAGCAGAATGCGCCCGGCTTTGTAGCCCACCTCGCGAGGGTGCGCGTCGACCGCGAGACTGGCCAGGTGACGCCGCTGCAGTACGTGGCCGTGCAGGATGTCGGCTTTGCAATCAACCCGACCATGGTCACCGGCCAGGTGCACGGCGGCGTGGTGCAGGGCCTCGGCTGGGGCCTGCACGAGGCGATGGTCTACGACGAGTATGGCCAGCTCCTCACCGGCAGCTTCATGGACTACGACCTGCCCAAGATCGACGGCGTGCCGGAAATTGAGGCGATCTTCGTCGAGAACCCGGCGCCGCACGGGCCGTTTGGCGCGCGCGGCATCGGCGAGCCGCCGATCACTGCCGGGGCTGCGGCGCTTGCCAACGCCATCCGCGACGCGGTGGGCGCGCGCGTCACCGAGACGCCCATCCGCGCCGAGTCGCTGTGGCGCGCCTTGCAGGCTGCCGGCGATGCGTAGCTCAGCCTACGCGCCCGCCCGCTAGGCAGGAGGTTTGGAGGGTCACAGACCCTCCAAGAATCCTTCTTTTTGTGCCCAAGACACAAACTCGATGAAGTCTCAATTGATGTTTGTGCGATTTGACACGAAGGCTTGAGAATGGTACATTAGCGGGCGCGAAGCGGCCCTTCTATACGTGTGTGTATCGCAGTAGGCGTGCGCCCGTTATCGGCCTGGAAAGTGTGTGACACATGCCCCCGCTGACTGAACATATCGTGATGCGCGACCTCGACATCCCCAACATTGGCGATTTCGAGGTTTACCTCCAGCACGGCGGCTACGAGTCGCTGCGCGTGGCGCTGAAAGAAAAAACGCCCGCCGACATCGTCCAGATGGTCAAAGACGCGGGCCTGCGCGGGCGCGGCGGCGCCGGCTTTCCCACCGGCGTGAAGTGGAGCTTCCTGCCCAAGGGCGTCTACCCGCGCTACCTGCTCTGCAACGCCGACGAGAGCGAGCCAGGCACGTTCAACAACCACCAGATCATCGACAAAAACCCGCACCAGCTGATCGAAGGCATCGCGATCTCGGCCTACGCGATCGAGTGCCACACCGCCTATATCTACATCCGCGGCGAGTTTGCCCACGGCGCGCGTACGCTTGAGCGCGCGATCGAGGCGGCCTACGCCAAGGGCTTCCTCGGCAAAGATATCCTCGGCACCGGCTACGACCTCGACATCTTCGTGCACCGCGGCGCCGGCGCGTATATCTGCGGCGAAGAAACCGCGCTCATGGAGTCGCTCGAGGGCAAGATCGGCCAGCCGCGCCTCAAGCCGCCATTCCCGGCGGTGGCCGGCCTGTACGCCAAGCCCACGATCATCAACAACGTCGAGACGCTCACCAACGTGCCGCGGATCATCGAGAAGGGCGTGGCCTGGTACCGCTCGTTCGGCACCGAGAAGAGCCCCGGCACCAAGGCGTTCTCGCTCTCGGGCCACGTCAACAAGCCTGGCAACTACGAGCTGCCGTTCGGCCGCACGCTGCGCGAGCTGATCTACGACCCGGCCTATGGCGCGGGCATGCGCGGCGACCGCAAGGTCAAGATCATCATTCCCGGCGGGGCCTCGGCGCCCTGGCTCACCGAGCAGCACCTCGACATCACGCTCGACTACGAAGGCGTGGCCGCGGCCGGCTCGATGCTCGGCTCGGGCGCGGTGATTGTGCTCGACGAGACCACCAGCGCCGTCGAGACGGCCTATAAGATGGACGAATTCTTCAAGCACGAGTCGTGCGGCAAGTGCACGCCCTGCCGCGAAGGCACCACCTGGCTGGTGCGCGTGCTGCACCGCATGCACGAGGGCCACGGCCGCGCCTCCGATATCCCGACGCTTCACGATATCTACAACCAGATGGCCGGCAACTGCTTCTGCCTGCTGGGCGAGAGCGCGGTGATGCCGATCAAGAGCGCGCTGAGGCTGTTCCCGCACGAGTTCGAGGCAACCATCGGCGCCGCACCGGCGCCTACCAATGGCAAGATGGCCATCCCGCTGATGCCGGCCCGCCATTAACAGCTACAAAGGCAAGAACCTATGCCCGATGTGAACCTTGTAATCGACGGCCAGGCGGTCACGGTGCCAGCCGGCACCAATATCGTCGACGCGGCGCGTGTCGGCGGCGTGGCAGTGCCGGTGTTCTGCTACCACCCCAAGATGAAGCCCGTGGGCATGTGCCGCATGTGCCTGGTCGAAGTCTATACCCCCAAGATCGACCCCGCCACCCGCCAGCCGGTGATCGGCGCCGACGGCAAGCCCGAGCTGGCCCTGATGATGGGCAAGCTCCAGGCCGGCTGCGTCACGCCCGTCAGCGAGGGCATGGTCGTGAAAACCGTCGGCGAGCGCGTCGAGTTCGCCCAGCGCGGCGTGCTCGAGTTCCTGCTCACCTCGCACCCGCTCGACTGCCCGGTGTGCGACAAGGGCGGCGAGTGCCCGCTCCAGAACCTGACGATGGAGTGGGGCCCCGGCAACTCGCGCTACGACTACTCCGACAAGCACCATAATGTCAAGCCGATCGCCCTCGGCGACCTGATCTACCTCGACCGCGAGCGCTGCATCCTGTGCGCCCGCTGCGTGCGCTTCCAGGACGAGATCGCCGGCGACCCGGTGCTTGGCTTCGATAACCGTGGCCGCGATTGGGAGATCATCTCGAAGAGCGACCCGGCCTTCGACTCGAAGTTCTCGGGCAATACCACCGATATCTGCCCGGTCGGCGCGCTTACCAGCTCCGACTTCCGCTTCAAGGCGCGCGTCTGGGAGCTGCGCTCGGTGCCTAGCGTCTGCAACCACTGCTCGGTCGGCTGCGATATCTCGCTCGATATGCGCTACAACGACTTGATGCGCGTGATGCCGCGCGAGAACGACTTTGTCAACGAGATCTGGACGTGCGACAAGGGCCGCTATGGCATGCGCTATATCGCCGGCGCCGACCGGCTCGATGCGCCCCTGATACGCCGCGCCGGCGGCTGGGCCAAGGTGAGCTGGGACGAAGCCTACCAGTACGTCGCCGATCGCCTGACGCTGCTGCGCGCGAACTATGGCGCGGCCGCGCTCGGCGGCCTGGCGGGCGCCCAGCTGCCCAACGAAGACCTGTACACCTTCCAGAAGCTGTTCCGCGAGACGCTCGGCTCAAACAACCTCGACCACCGCAAGGGCTCGGTGGCCGAGCCGGCCGCGCTCGACGATATGCCGAACATCCTCGGCGTGGGCGCGGGCACCAACCTGCTGAGCCTGGGCAAAGGCACCGCCGTGCTGGTGTTCGGCGCCGACCCCGAGGAAGAGGCCCCGCTGTATGTGCTGCGCCTGCGCGGCATCGCCGACCGCGGCGGCGAGCTGAGCGTGGTGAACAGCTACCCCACCAAGCTGGCGCGCTTCGCCGCCAACCGGGCGATCGTGCGGGCCGGCGCCGAGGCCGCCTTCGCTCAGGCGCTGCTTGGCGTAATCTTCGAAGAGGGCCTGCAAAACGACGCGCTCGCGGCGCGCCTGCGCGGCCTCGACGACCTGAAGCGCAGCGTCGGCAAGACGCCGCTGGCCGACCTGATAGCCGCGTCGGGCGTGGCCGAGGCCAGCATCCGCGCAATCGCTCGCTCGTTCGCCGCCGCCGAGAACGGCATCATCGTCTATGGCGCCGCCGCTGCAGCCGCTGGCCCGGCGCTGGCCCAGGCGCTGGCCAACCTCGCGCTCGTCGCCGGCAAGGCCGGCCGCGCCAACAGCGGCATGATCGCGCTGACGGCCGCCGGCAATACTCGCGGCGCGCTCGATATGGGCGTGCGGCCCGATCGTGGCCCAGGCGGTAGCGCCACCACCGCCGGCCTGAGCGCCCGCGAGATGTGGGCCGCCGCCAGGGCGGGTACGCTGAAGGGCATGTATATCGCCGGCCTCAATCCAGCGAAGTCGAACAACGCCGCCGCCGAAGCGCTCGGCCAGCTCGAATTTCTGGTGGTGCAAGATCTCTACCTGACCGAGACCGCCCAGCTCGCGCACGTGGTGCTGCCGGTGGCCACCGTCGCCGAGCGCGACGGCACCTTCACCAACGCCGAGCGGCGCGTCCAGCGCTTCCGCGCGGCCCGCC
>CALLYN010000454.1 GCA_937858455.1 uncultured Kouleothrix sp. | reverse complement strand
GGTTTACTGGCACCGAATCTGTAGCGTGCTGTTCTCAGAAGCGAGGGCCTGCCCACGTTTGTGGTCGCCGCACCAGCCGGCCTGTGGGTATACCGCCTGGACGACGGCCAGGCCAGGCTGTTTCAGGCGTACTCAAGCCTGGATATCGCGCAGCGCAGCCTGGTGAGCGTATTTCGCATCAGGAAGCGGAAAACGTCATCTCGCATTAGAACGGCGTTTTTCCGCATCAGAATGCGCTCCGCCAAAAAAAGTCTACCCTTGAGAGGGGATAAGGGGGGTGAGGGCCGACGTTGCACGAGCCCTGGTCGAAAATTGGTAATCGCTTCTCAAACCACCCCCGTGGTGCTATGATAGCGTCGTCACACCTATTCCCACTTTCGCCAAGAGCGACTCGAAGGCCGGCTGCCGCTTCTTCGCCGAGACCGGCCACAATATCTGCGGCAGCATCCTGCAAGCCTGGCACGCCAGCGGCCTGGAGTTCGACGGCAAGAAAGGCAAGAGCGAGGCCGAGAACCTGGCGCTGTTCGGCCTGCCGCTGAGCGACGAAATCAGCGAGACCATCGAGGGCAAGCCCTACACTGTGCAGTGGTTCGAGCGCGCACGCTTCGAGCTGCACCCCGAAAATCCGCCGCCGTATACCGTGCTGCTGGGTTTGCTCGGCAACGAGGTGCACGGTGCGGCAGGCCCGGCGCCTGCCCTAACACTGCCGAAAGATGGCCAGTGGGCCGGTAGCACCAGCCAGGGCAAGCCGATCTCGTTTGAGATCGCGGCGGGCGGCAGCGCCTATAACCACCTCAAGCTCGCCGTGAGCCAGGGCGACTGCGAGATCGAGATCGACACCTATAGTACCAGCAGTACCATCCCACTGCGCGACGGCAAGATCAGCACCAGCGGCAAAGACGACGACGAGGGAAAATACACGATCACCGGCCAGTTCGATTCAGCGCAGTCGGCTAGTGGCACCTTCGCATTCGAGAACTACGACCCCGGCGGAGATTGCTCGGTGACTATGTCGGGCACCTGGGTGGCAGCACCACAGTAGGCCTGCGTATCGCAGGCCAGGCTGGTCGGCGCAGTGTCCGTCCTTCGCCCCACTCGCTGGAATGAAGCACGCCCGCGATCTGGCGGGCTCAGCACCAGCCTGCCAGATCGCGCCAATCCTAGCAAAGGGGTTTTCCATGCGGAACCATCAGCGTACTCTGCCGATGTTCGTGGCGGTTGCCTGTGCTGCTACACTGATTGCTATCGCTCTCGGCAGCCCGGCTGCCGCCCAGCCGGCGGGCCTGGCACCAACACCGGCCGTAGCCGACCCAAGCGGCCAGTTCACGCTGGCCTCGCAGCCGCTCACCTTTACGCGGCCAGCCACGGCGCGCTCGGCGACCCTGGTATCGCCGAATGCCGCGCCGCTCAACGAAAGCTTCGAAGGCAGCTGGCCCACCAGCGACTGGCAGCTGAGCGACCAGAGCAGCAGCGACGGCGGCACCTACCTGTGGGGCAAGCGCAACTGCACCTCGCACACCGGCCAGTTCGCGATCATGGCGCACGGCGGCGGGGCGCAGGGCAGCGGCAAGGCCTGCGGCAGCCAATACCCCAACAACCTCAACACCTGGGCGGTGTACGGCCCGGTGAACCTGAGCAATGCCACGGCCGCCACGCTGTATATCTACATTCGCGGGCACAGCCCTTCCATCTCGGGCTGCTCGGCCGATGGGCTGTTTATTGGCACGTCGACAAACAGCACGCAGTTCAGCGGTGTTGGTTTATGCGGCGGCACCACCAGCGGATCGGACGGCAACGGCTACACGCGGCTGGGCTTCGACCTGGCGAGCTTGCTGGGGAAATCGGTGAATCAGCCGCAGGTGTGGATCGGCTTTGTGTTCTACAGCGACGCCAGCGGCACCGACATCGGCTATACGCTCGACGACCTGACGCTAGAGATAACGACAAGCGGCGGGGCAACGAATACGCCCACAGCCACTGCTCCTGCATCGCCTACGGCCACGCGCACGCCTACCACAACGCCCGGTAACGTCGCCGATCTGCGGCGCTTTGTGCCGATCGCAATCAAGGTGCCGGCGCCAACCAGCACGCCAACCCCAACTACCACCGCTAGCCCTACGGCCAAGCCTTCGGGCGACAAGCCGAAAGATGGCCACTGGGCTGGCAAGACCACGCAAAACGAAGATGTCGAGTTCGACATTCTATCGAACGGCAGCGCCTATAACAACTTCTCAATCGGCGCGCGCCAGGGCGGCTGCGGCATCAGCATCACGATCATGGGCGGTAGCGGCGGGCTAGCGCTGAGCAACGGCAAGATCAACCTGAGCGGCGGTGGCGCATTTGGCGGCAGCTACACCATCACGGGCCAGTTTAGCTCGCCGCAGAATGCCAGCGGCAGCTTCTCATTCCAAAGCTATAACCCGAGCGGGGCTTGCGGCATCACCGCATCGGGCAGCTGGACGGCCAGCATCCCATAAACGCCGGGCGCCGCTACGGCTCGAGCCGGTCGAGCACGCGGATCGTGCCGGTGAGCGTGCGGTGCACCGGGCATTTCTCGGCGATCTCGAGCAGCCGTAGGCGCTGGGCCTGGTCGAGATCGCCTTTCAGCGTAATCCGGCGCTCGATCAGGTCGAGCAGGGCCGACGGCTGCTCGCACCCGGCGCAGTCGCGCGCGTAGTCGCGGCGGTGGCTCAGCCGCACCTCGACATCCTCAAGCGGCCAGCCCTTGCGGCGCGCGTACATCAGCAGCGTCATGGATGTGCAGGCGCCCAGGCCCGCGAGCAGCAGATCATATGGGCTGGGGCCGACATTGTCGCCGCCGGCATCGGCCGGCTCGTCGGCGTAGAAGGTGTGCGCGCCAGCGCTGATCTGCTGGCGCAGATTGCCGGCGCTGTGAACGATCACTTCGGCCATTGCTACCCTCCGTGTTGGCTGCGGCTGCGGCTGCGGCTGCGGCGCATTATAAACCGAATCAGCCACCAAACGCTAGCAGGAAGTCTTTCGACCCCTCCCCCTACCCCCTCCCCTGACAGGGGAGGGGAAACACATCTGGCTTTGTGGTGCGGTCGCGGCGGCGACCGCACCTCACCCCCCTACCCTCCTCTCCCGCGCGCGGGAGAGGGGGTAGGGGGGTGAGGGCCGACGTTGCACGAGCCCTGCAAACGCCAGCCGCACTCTTGACGATCTTGAACATACATGCTAAGATGGCATCATCGAATCGGTTCTTGCTTCGCACAGATCCGCGCCCGGTAGAAGCAGTGAGCGTTCGAGTTTGTACGGCAAGGCTGAGCTGGTACGACCTATTAATCCAAACACGAGGAGGAAAGCCATGGCGAAAGATCTGAACAAAGTCATGCTCACCGGGCATCTCGGCGCCGACCCCGAGATGCGCTACACACCTCAGGGCAGCGCGGTCACCACCTTTCGCGTCGCCTCCGGCCGCTCGTGGAAGTCGTCGGATGGCACGCAGCACGACGACACCGAGTGGTTCCGGATTGTCGCGTGGGACAAGCTAGGCGAGATCTGCAACCAGTACCTCACCAAAGGCACCCGCGTGTATGTCGAAGGCCGCCTGCAGACGCGCAAGTGGCAGGATCAGAACGGCCAGGATCGCTACAGCACCGAAGTGATCGCCAGCGACATGATCATCCTGTCGAGCAAGCAAGATCGCCCGAGCGCAGGCGCCCCCGACTACGACGCGCCGCTCGACGAAGAGGCGCCCGCGCCGGCCCGCCGCCCGGCTGCCGCGCCGCCGG
>CALLYN010000453.1 GCA_937858455.1 uncultured Kouleothrix sp. | reverse complement strand
TGGCGAATGACCCGGCCGCGCCGGGCGTGATGGGCTACATCCGCGCGCACGAGGCGCTGCTGCCGGTGGTGGCGAATGACCCGGCCGCGCCGGGCGTGATGGGCTACATCCGCGCGCACGAGGCACTGCTGCCTGTGGTAGCGAACGACCCGGCGACGCAGAGCGTGCTCGACTACATCCGCCAGCACGGCAGCTTCAGCACCACGCCCACCGATCCGTCGCTGCAGAGCGTGCTGAGCTACATCCAGGCGCACCAGGCGCTGCTGCTGGCGCCGGGCGCTGCCACTGTCGCGCCCGACCCCGCGACGCAGAGCGTGCTGAGCTACATCCGCCAGCACAGCGGCCTTGGCGCCGCCCCGGCCGACCCGGCGACGCAGAGCGTGCTCGACTATATTCGGCGGCACAATAACTAACAGGGGTGGTATAAACCGAGACCTCGCTCCCGTAAGGGAAGCGAGGTCTTTGTTGTTTTGCGGCAGGCGAGCGCGGCGCCGAGCTGCTCACCACTGGCGCTGCGACGCGCCAGAGTGGCGCACAATCGTGCGGCCGTTGTCTTCGCCAGGCTCGTAGGCCGACTGCACCGCCACGCGGCCCGGCCCGAACAGCCGCAGCCACAGGTGGCGGTGGCTCCACGACATCCACGGGCTCCACGAGGCCGTGCCGGGGTACTCGAAGTGCAGCTGCATCTGCACCGTCGGGTCCTTGAAGAGCAGCGCCTTTGGCTGCACCAGGATCGCCTGCCCCGGCGCGAGCGTGCGAACAAAGGCGTTGCCGCCGGCGTGCAGCAGCAGCAGGCCCGGCCGCTGCGGCGCGGCAAAGCGATCCATAAACATGCCCAGCGGGTAGTGCGTCTCGGTCTCGTCGCCGTTCTTGGTGGTGAACCAGATGTTGCTCTGAAACCAGTCGTAGGTCACGTGGTTCGTCGCCACCAGGAACAGGTGCTCGCGCACGTCGATCGCCTGGCCCGGCTGGAGCGGCAGCGCGATCAGCTCGCCCGGCGCGTCGCGCGAGAATGCGATATGGCCCGGCCCCTGGGCCTGCGCCATGATGATCGGCAGGCCGGCGAGCATGCGCTTCCAGGCGCCCTTCAGCGGCAGCGCGCCGATCTGCACCTGCGTATCCATCCACAGCAGCACGTGGTGCGCGAAGTACACGCTGTCGCCCGCCGCCAGGCTCATGTCGGCCACCGGCACGTACGTGCCTTCGATCTGGCAGAACGAGTCGCCGAACTGGATCTTGGCCATGTCGCGCCGGCCGGGCAGCTCGGTCCAGCCCGAGCGCGTGACGATCTTGCGCACGTCGACCGAGACACCGCAGCCGGGGCAGCTGAGCGCCGTGCCATCGCTGACGGTATTGCACCAGGGGCAGGTGTATGTTCTTGATGCTGTCAATGCTGGCTCTTTTCGCTACGTAGCTTGCACAGCCGGCGTTGCGTGCGCCTCGCCCTGCGCCCTCCCCGCGTCGCGGGGAGGGCGCAGAGGGTGAAGGAAACGACAATCACTCCGTCGAATGATGAACATACATCGACTGGATGCCGACGCGCCCGGGGCCGGTCATGCGCGCCAGGTTCATGCTCTGGCCGCCGAACCAGCCGGTCGTCAGCTGCTGCGGCTGCACATCCATCGTCACGGTCGCGTCTTTGTACAGAAACGCGCCCGGCTCCACCAGGATGCTCTCGCCGGGCTTGAGCGTGCGCTCAAACACATTGCCGTAGCCGTGCAGGATCAGCAGCCCCGGCTCGTTCGACGTCACGAAGCGATCCATGAACATGCCCTGGCCGCCGAACAAAATATTGCGCAGCCCCTTGACCCGCACGAACGAGTAGTTGATATGGTGCGAGGCCAGCAGAAACGCGTGCTCGCGCACGTCGAGCTCCATGCCGGGGTGCAGCGGCAGCACCACCAGCTCGCCGGTCTGGTCGCGCGAGAACGCCACCCGGCCAGGGCCCTGCGCCACGCTGACGATAAACGGCATGCCCGCCAGCACGCGCTTCATGCCGCCCTGCAGCGGAAGCACGCCCATGGGCGTGTTGTCGTCTTTCCACAGCAGCACGTGGTGTTCAAAGAACACGCCGTCGCCGTGGGCCAGGCTCAGCTCGGCCACCGGCACGATCTCGCCCTCCACCTGGCACGTGCTGCTGCCAAAGTGGATCTCGGCCATGTCGCGGATGCGCGGCGCCTCGCGCCAGCCCGACTCGCTCACCAGGTCGGCGATGTCGAGCGGCGCGGCGCACGATCGGCAGTTCAGCGCGGTCTTCTCGTTCATCGACTGGCACCACTGGCATTGGATGCGCTGGATCGGCTCCAGGGGGTCGGGCGCGGGGCGCGCCTGGGGCGCTGGGGCGGGCGCGGCGGCGAGCAGCGCCCCGTCGAATGTGCAAAACTTCTGGCTGTCGTCTGCTGGGCGGCCACAGCTCGGGCAATGCTTCATCGAGACCTCCGGTCGGTTGCGGGCGCGAATGTTCCTGATCGTGAGCCTAGGGGTGGGAGATAAAGTGGAGATGAGCAGAATCTAAGCGGCGGATGAGGCGCGGCGGCGCGGCCGTATGCAGCGCCGCCGCTGTGAGGCAACAGCGGCGGCGCGGCCCAAGCCCGGCAGATATCGTCAGGCGGCGATCTCTTCGGCGCGGGGGGCCAGCAAGATCTCGCGCAGGAACTCGCCGGTGTGCGAGCCCTCGACGCGGGCGATCTGCTCGGGGGTGCCCTCGCCGACGACCATGCCGCCGCCGTCGCCGCCCTCCGGCCCCATGTCGATCAGCCAGTCGGCGGTCTTGATCACGTCGAGGCTGTGCTCGATCACCACCACGGTATTGCCGGCGTCCACAAGGCGGTGCAGCACTTCAAGCAGCCGCTGCACGTCGGCGAAGTGCAGGCCGGTGGTCGGCTCGTCGAGGATGTAGACGGTGCGGCCGGTGGCGACGCGCGCCAGCTCTTTGGCCAGCTTCACGCGCTGGGCCTCGCCGCCCGAGAGCGTGGTGGCCGGCTGGCCGAGCGCGATGTAGTCGAGCCCGACGTCGTGCAGCGTCTTGAGGATGCGCTTGATCCGCGGCACGCTGTCGAAGAACTCCAGCGCCGTCTGCACGTCCATCTCGAGCACGTCGGCGATGCTCTTGCCCTTGTACTTCACCTGCAGCGTCTCGCGGTTGTAGCGCTTGCCCTTGCACACGTCGCAGCGCACCCACACGTCGGCCAGGAACTGCATATCGATGCGCTTCTCGCCGTTGCCCTCGCAGGCCTCGCAGCGCCCGCCCTTCAGGTTGAACGAGAAGCGCCCGGCCTCGTAGCCGCGCAGCTTGGCCTCGTTGGTTTTGGCGAACAGGTCGCGGATCAGGTCGAAAAGCTTGACATACGTGGCCGGGTTCGAGCGCGGCGTGCGGCCGATCGGCTGCTGGTCGATGTCGATCACCTTGTCGAGGTACTCGAGGCCCTTGAGCGCGCGGTACGGGCCGTGCTTGAGCTGGGCCTTGTTCAGGCGGTTTGCCAGCGCCGGGTAGAGCGTCTCGGTGATCAGCGACGATTTGCCCGAGCCCGACACGCCGGTGATGCACACAAACGTGCCGAGCGGCAGGCGCACGCTCACGTCGCGCAGGTTGTTCATCGTCGCGCCCTCGATCTCGAGCCACTCCGGGCTGTCGGGCAGCTTCGCGGCCTTGGGCGCCTTCTTGCCGCGCGGCCGCAGATCGGCCACCTCCGGGTGGTCGCCCAGCAGGCGTGCGGTGCGGCGCGTGGCCGGGATGGCGATCTCGAGCTTGCCGGCGAGGTACGCGCCCGTCTGCGACTCGCGCACCTGCGCCACCTGGCTGGGCGAGCCGGCGGCCACCACCGCGCCGCCCTTCACCCCGGCGCCGGGGCCGAAGTCGATCAGGTAGTCGGCCTCCTGCATGGTCTCGAGGTCGTGCTCGACCACGATCACGGTGTTGCCCAGGTCGCGCAGCTTGATCAGCGTATTCAGCAGCTTGCGGTTGTCGCGCTGGTGCAGGCCAATGCTCGGCTCGTCGAGGATATACATCACGCCCACCAGCCCCGATCCGATCTGCGAGGCCAGGCGGATGCGCTGGGCTTCGCCGCCCGAGAGCGTCGGCGCCGGGCGGTGCAGCGTCAGGTAGTGCAGGCCGACGTTCAGCAGGAAGCCCAGGCGCTCGCGGATCTCTTTCAGGATCTCGCCGGCGATCTCGAGCTGGTAGGGCGTCAGCGGGCCGGCCGACGCAGGACGAAGGGCAAAGGATGCATCGAGCAGCTGGCCGTTTCCGTGGCCATTGCTACCTATAGAATCAGATTCCTTTCGATTGCGCATACCTTCGTCTTTGGTCTTTTGTCCTTCGTCATCTCCGGAAAGGCTCAGTGCCCAGTCGTGCGCCTCTTTCACATTCAGCTCGCACACCGTCTTGATGCTCAGCTCGCCGACCGTAACGGCCAGGCTTTCGGGGCGCAGCCGCGCGCCGCGGCAGGCTGGGCAGGGCTGCTCGCTCATGTACGAGGCGTACATCTCGCGCGTCCAGTCGCTGTCGGTCTGGTGGTAGCGCCGGGTGATCTCGCTGGCCAGGCCCTCCCACGGCCGCATGAACTCGCCGCGCGAGCCGCTCGAGTCGCTCCAGCTGAAGCGCACCTTCTCCTTGCCGCTGCCGTGGATGATCACCTGGCGGGCGCGCTCGGGCATCTGCTCCCACGGCGTGTCGAGCTCGAAGCCATACTGGCGGCCGATCGACTGCAGGCAGCGGTAGGCCCACGAGTCCTTCTTCTTGCGCAGCTCGCCCCAGTAGGGCACCGCGCCGTCGTGCAGCGTCAGCGCCGGGTTCGGCACCAGCAGCTCAGGGTCGAGCTCGAGCCGCGTGCCCAGGCCGCTGCAGCTGGGGCAGGCGCCCTGCGGCGCGTTGAACGAGAACATCTGCGGCGACAGCTCGGGGAACGAGATCCCGCAGCTGGTGCAGGTGTTCTCCTCGCTCATCAGCCACTCCTCGGCCGCAGCAGCGCCGAGCGCCGCAGACCGATCGCCGTTTGCCTCGGCATCAGCCGGCTCTTGGCTCCTGGCTTGAATGCTGATCAGCACCATGCCCTCGCCCACGCGCAGCGCCTGCTCGATGCTGTCGGTCAGCCGTGTCACGAACGCGCCCCACTCGTCCTGCTCGACCTCCTGCGCCTTGCCCTTGAGGGACGAAGGACGGAGGACGGAGGACGAAGATGTGTCACTTGCAGCGGATGACTCAGCTTTGGTCTTTCGTCTCCCATCTTTTGTCGGCATTGCCAGGCGATCGACCACCACCTCGATCGTGTGCTTGACCTTTTTATTGAGCTTGATCTCCTGGCTCAGATCCATCATCTGGCCGTCGACGCGCACGCGCACAAAGCCCTCGGCCTTGGCCTCGGCAAAAACGTCCTTGTACTCGCCCTTGCGCTGCGACACCAGCGGCGCCAGCACCATGAAGCGCGTCTGCGCCGGCAGCGTCAGCACCCGGTTGACGATCTGCTCAGCGCTCTGCGAGCCGACCTCGCGGCCGCACTGGTGGCAGTGCGGCTTGCCCACCCGCGCGAACAAGAGGCGCATGTAGTCGTAGATCTCGGTGACGGTGCCGACCGTCGAGCGCGGGTTTTTCGAGGCGCTTTTCTGCTCGATCGCGATCGCCGGCGAGAGCCCGCCGATGTAGTCGACCTTGGGCTTCTCCATCTGGCCCAGGAACTGCCGCGCGTAGGCCGAGAGCGACTCGACGTAGCGGCGCTGGCCCTCGGCGTAGAGCGTGTCGAAGGCCAGCGACGACTTGCCCGAGCCCGAGACGCCCGTCAGCACTACGAGCTGATCGCGCGGGATCTCGATGTCTACATTCTTCAGGTTGTGCTCGCGGGCGCCTTTGATGACGATCTTGTCCTTCGACATAGCTGCTCTTCCTGGCTCTTCTACAAGATAAAACGCCGCTTCTGCGGGCGCCTGCGCTCCGATGCGGCGTCGTAAATCTGAACGGGTGTGCGAGAAACAAGTATAGCACTGGCGCTGGAAGCCGTCAAAGCTGCCTGGCGCCGCATGGTACTACGCAGCCGCGCGCGCTTTGGACGCATCCGCCGCGCGGTTGGCCTGCTAGAGTCTAGCAGAAAATGCGGAAAGATTCGGCCCTGATTGCAGCCGACATTGCGAGGTGGTGTGGGGGCTTAGGCGATGATGTGGACTTTCCGAGACCCTTAGTGCAGGCTACCGCAGGTTCGATCCGATGTTTCAGGACGAAGGACGGAAGACGAAACAGCGCCGTCTTTCGCCTTCCCTTGTTTCAGGACGAAGGACGGAAGACGAAACAGCGCCGTCTTTCGCCTTCCCTTGTTTCAGGACGAAGGACAGAAGACGAAACAGCGCCGTCTTTCGCCTTCCCTTGTTTCAGGACGAAGGACGGAAGACGAAACAGCGCCGTCTTTCGCCTTCCCTTGTTTCAGGACGAAGGACGGAAGACGAAACAGCGCCGTCCTTCGTCTTCCGTCTTTCGTCAAACCCGGTTCGGAGGTGTGATAGCTGCTCTTAGTGCGCGTTTTCCTTGGCCTCGTACTCGATCTCGTAGATCGGCACGGGCTCCT
>CALLYN010000452.1 GCA_937858455.1 uncultured Kouleothrix sp. | reverse complement strand
ACCACGATCAGGGCGATGGTGAGCTTGCGCAGGTCGTGGCGCAGCTTGATCATCAGCAGCGGCCACAGCAGGTAGAACTGCTCTTCGACCGCCAGCGACCAGAGGTGCTGCAGTAGCGGCGGCCGGCCGACCGTCTCGAAGTACGATTTCTGCTGGACGATCAGGTACCAGTTGGTGGCGTAGCCCGCCGCGGCCAGCGCGTCGTTGCGCAGCCCGGCCACCTCCTCGGGCAGAAACAGCACCGTGAAGGCCAGCACGCTGGCCAGCAGCACATACAGCGCGGGCAGCAGGCGCCGCGCGCGCCGCAGCCAGAAGGCAGCCACATCGATCCGGCCGGCGCGCTGCCACTCCGACAGCAGCAGCGACGTGATCAGGTAGCCGCTGATCACGAAAAAAACTTCGACCCCTAAAAAGCCGCCGGGCACGCTGTCGAGGTCGGCGTGGTAGAGCAGCACCGCGCCAATCGCCAGCGCGCGTAGGCCATCGAGGGCGGGCAGGTATGGCAGGCGCGCGGTGCTGGCGCGCTCGGGCGGGGCATTCGTTGGCTTCAACCGCATATCCACAATGATCTACGCGAACGATCGAATGCGACCATTCTCGATGGCGGGCCGGCAGCTTCGTTGGGCGCGCGCTGCCACCCGGCTGCGATGCTGACCGTATCATACCTCAGTCGCCGTTTCCACACAACCGCGCGGCGCGGCCCACGATCGTAATGCTCAACTGAGTTTTTTGTTAATGATCGATTGTAGTTTTATGCCGCTCCCCCGCGCTGGCCAGCCATATCATTCATGTGATTAGGAACGGTATAAAGCGTGCATTTTGGGCTTCAGCATGCCGTATGCCGCGATCGCAAGCTATCAAAATTGTCATCTGGCAGCGCCTGGTTTTGCTTGCGAGGCCAATCTTCAACCGATATACTCACAGTAGCGCCATCAGCTGTCATGCTTTACAACAATCACGAGACATCCCATGTGCCTCGGCAAGGGGTACGGCCCATGCGCCTGATCCATGAGCTGCGCTCACACCTTCAATATAAGATCATCCTCCCCTTCCTGCTGCTGACGCTGGTTGTTGCGCTGGCTGGTTCGGCCGTGGCATTTCTGTTTATCACCGGGAATGCCCAGGAGCGCCTGAACAACCAGCTGGTGCAGGTGGCGCGCGATATCAACGATAAGCTCGTTCAGCAGGAAAGCGACAACCTGCTGTTTCTGCGCGAGGTTGTGTTCGCGCAGGCGAACCCGCAGGCCAATGCGCCGGCCGTGGCCGATGCGCTTGTGAACCACGATAGCCTCGGGCTCGAGCGCGCGCTCGACCCCTACTTCCGCATCAGCTCGCAGCGCACCAGCCACCGCATCGACCGGATGATTGCGTTCGACAACACTGGGCACTCGCTGATCGATTGGGAGCGCCCGACCGACCAGGCCAGCGAGCGCACCATCCACCCGTCGCGGCCGATCGACGCGCTGTGGTTTGTGCCGCGCATTCTGGCCGGCCAGCAAGACGCGCGCGGCGACAAATACGCCGGCCTGCTCGAGCTTGGCGCCGGCCAGGCGCGCTACCTCTTCACGGTGGCGCCGGTGATGCGCGGCGGCCAGGTGGTGGGCGGCGTGGTGATCGCCACGCGGCTCGATACCCTGCTTCAGGAGCTGAGCGCGCAGTCGCAGGCGGCGATTGTGGTGCTGTACCGCGGCGAAGACGGCATCGCGCTCGAGAGCACTAGCTCGCCAACCAACGGCCTGGCCGAGCTCAACATCCGCCGCGATCTGATCGGCGCGATCCGCGCGCTCGAGACCGACCCGCAGCAGGCGATCTTCGACGTGGTGCGGGTGAACCAGCGCGAGTACCAGTTCGCCTACGCGCCGCTGCGCGTGCGCGGCGATGTCGTGGGCATCCTCTCGGTGGCGCTCGCGCGCGATTACGTCACCGGCACCTGGAGCGATGTGCGCTGGCCGCTGACGCTGCTGACGCTGGTGCTGATGCTGGCGATCATCGGCCTGGGGATCTTTATCGCCCAGCAGATCACCCGGCCGCTGCAGGAGCTTGTCAGCACCGCCCAGGCGGTGTCGTCTGGCGATCTGGCGCGGCGCAGCAAGGTTGCGGGAAGCGATGAAGTTGGCCTGCTGGCGCAGTCGTTCAACAACATGACTGGCCACCTGCTGAGCCTGTATCGCGTGGTGCGCGCCGAGGCCAGCCAGCGCGCCGCGATCGTCGAAAGCATTACCGACGGCGTGGTGGTGTGCGACTCGGACGGCAAAATCATGCTGCTCAACCGCGCCACGCGCCAGCTGCTGAGCCTGGCCGATGGCCAGAGCGAGCCCGAGTATTTCGCCGACATGCCGCTGGCTCCGTTCGAAACCAGCGCGCTGGCGTTTGGCGGTACGCGCGCCGCCGACCTGTTCACGATCGATGACCGGGTGGTGCGCGTCAACTCGGCGCCGGTGCTGAGCGACGAGGGCATCCAGCTCGGCCAGGTGTACGTGCTTCAGGATATGACCAGCGAGGTGGCTGTGGATCGCGCCAAAACCAACTTCATCGCCACGATCTCGCACGAGCTGCGCACGCCGCTGATGGTGCTGGGTGGCACCTCCGAGCTGCTGCTGCGCAACTTGGCCGGCCCCATCCCCGAAGATCAGCGCACGCTGCTCGAGGCAATGCGCAAAAATGCCCAGGCCGTCACCGCGCTGCTGAATAATGTGATCACGATCGCTGGCCTTGAATCCGGCACGCTGCACATGGTGGTGGAGCCAGTCGAGCTGGCCCACGTGCTTGACGGCATGGTCTGGCCGATCCGCAAGGCGATGAACGCGAAGGGCCTCAGCTTGATCCTCGACATCCCCGAGGATCTGCCCGAGCTGCTGGCCGACGAGCAGCATCTGCGCATTGTCGTGCAGCAGCTGCTCGACAATGCGCGCCGCTACACCGAGGCAGGTACGGTGACGCTCCGCGCCAGGCGTGAAGGCGCGAGCGTACGCGTCGATGTGGCCGACACGGGGCACGGCATCAGCGCCGACTACTGCGAGCAGCTGTTTACGCGGTTTTCACGCGGGGCCGAGGGTATCAACTCGGCCGAGCGCGGGATCGGGCTTGGCCTGGCGATTGCGCGCGAGCTGACTGAGCGCCAGGGCGGCGCGATCTGGCTTGAGTACACGTCGCCGGAGGGGAGCATGTTTAGCCTGACATTGCCGTGTACGCAGGCCGAGCCAATCGAGCGAGAAGCCACGATTGCAACCGTCGTGTAGTGCCGAAGGAACACCAGCGCCATGGCCGGAATGATCGCAAAAGTGTATCAGCTGCGGTATCGCTATCGCGATCGGCGCGACCGCGTGACACTCTTGCTGCTGGTGTATGGCGCGCTCCTGATCGGCGGCATCGGCGTGGGCGTCATGGCCCGCTGGGTGCTGCTCGCGCTCTCGCCCTTTGGCGAGGTGTACCCAAAGAGCTTGTTGGCGCAATTTCAGGCCAACTACCAGGCGTGGGACGCGCCGGCGGTTGCGCTTGCGCCGCTGAACCCGGCCGCCGCCAGCGCTGCCGAGCAGGATGCGGCCGATATACGTAATGCCACCGATGCGCCCGACGACGCCCAGCCTGCGGTGGTGCCTGTGGCGATCTTGCCTCCGCCCACGCCTACCTCTAGCGAGACGCCCACCCCGCGGCCTACGCGCACTGGCCTGGCGGGCGCAGGGCCGCAGGTGCGCCAGCCGACCTCGGTGACGATTAACGATCAGAACGAGCCGACGGTGGTGGCGGTCGATCCGGGCGCAGGCGATGCCCCCGCGCCCACCGATCCTGGCCAGCCCACGAGCACCAGCGCGCGGCCAACCTCGGTGGTTCCACGCTCGGGCACACCATCGCCGACCGCTACGCCGCTGCCAACCGAGCCGCCAGCCAGCCCGGCAACGTCCACGCCGACGCGAACCAGCACACCCACGCCCACCTCGGCCTCGACACGCGTGCCGACGCGTACGCCGGGCGCTACGCCGACGCGCACGCCCACCAGCACGCCACGGCCGACGCGCACGCCCACCAGCACGCCACGGCCGACGTTCACGCCTACCGACACGCCGCGGCCGACGCGCACGCCCACGCCGACCGAGACGCATACTCCTACACCCACCGACACGCCACGGCCGACGCGCACGCTGCGGCCTACTTCGACGCCCACGCCCACCGCAACGGCGACGGCGCTGGTGCCGGCGACGCCAACACAGACGGTCGGTAGCCCGCTTGCTACGCCGACGAGCACGCCGTCGGCAACCAGCACAGCTACGCGCACGCCGACGAGCACGCCGTCGGCAACCAGCACGGCCACCCGCACGCCGACGAATACAGCAGTGCCGACGAGCACGGCGGTGCCGACCGACACGCCGACAAACACAGCGGTGCCGACCGACACGCCGACAAACACAGCGGTGCCGACCGACACGCCGACAAACACAGCGGTGCCGACTGACACGCCGACCGACACGCCAGTGGGCACTGCGCCACTATGGCAACCTCTGCTTTAGAAGCTGCCTCACACCACATCTGGCAGATCACTTGCTTTATTGCGAACGAATTTCGTATTATACTGAATCCGGCAGATCACTTGCTGTATGGCGGAGCGTTCAGGGGCGGCAATGCCGCCCTCGAAATTTCTGTAGGGCTTACGCAGTTGGCGCGCTCAGCCTTCGGCAGAGCGGTACTATCTTCGTGGATTGTCTGCGAAGCGCGGAAAAACCGCATACAGAAGATAGAGGAGTACCATGCTGCCGCAGGCGCAATCTCGTCGCTTGAGGAAGCCGAACAGCGCAAGTGCGTAACTCCTATTCTGTTTGGTATGCCCTGCCCGGCAAAGCCGGGCAGGGCATACCAAACAGAAAGTAATCAAACGGAGTTTGCTATGAGAATGCACAAACCATGAACTTAGCAGGAGCCGCAGTACTGGTGACGGGCGGGGCGCAGCGGCTGGGCCGCGCGATTACGCTCGAGCTGGCGCGCGCCGGCGCCAATGTCATGGTTCACTACCATAGCTCGGCGGAGCCGGCGCGCGCGCTGGTGGCCGAGCTGCGCGCGCTGGGGGTTTCGGCCGACAGTGTCGGCGGCGATTTAGCCGTGGTAAGCGAGGCCGAAGGCGTGGTAGACGCCGCGCTGGCGCGCTGGGGCCGGCTCGACCTGCTGGTGAACAACGCCGGCATCTGGGGGCGCACACCGCTTGGGAGCGTGAGCGCGGCGCGCTGGGACGAGCTGCTGAACACCAACACGCGGAGCGCATTTTTCACAGCCCAGCGCGCCGCGCCGGCACTGCGCGCGGCGCGTGGCGCGATTATCAACATCGCCGATGCGGGCGCGCTGCGGCCCTGGCGCAACTATACGCCGTACCTGGTGAGCAAGGGCGGCGTGGCGACGCTGACCGAGGCGCTGGCGAAGGACATGGCGCCGGAGGTGCGCGTGAATGCGGTAGCGCCTGGCCCGGTGCTGCTGCCCGACGATTGGACGCCCGAGCGGGCGGCGCGCGCCGCGCAGAGCGTGCTGCTTGGGCGCGTGGGCAGCCCCGAGGATGTGGCCCAGGCGGTGGTGTTTCTGGCGCGCGCCGAGTATGTCACTGGGGTGGTGCTGCCGGTGGATGGCGGGCAGCGGCTGGTGTAGCCAGCTACTCGCGCGGGCGCACCTGGCCGCCGCGGCCTTTTGGCGCCTGCGTTTCGGCGTTTTTCTCGGCCAGGCGCTCGCGGCGGGCCTCGGCCTCGGCGATCAGCGTAAGAGTCGCGCGAAAGCCCCACAGCGCCAGAAATGCCGCCGTAAGCACAAGCAGCAGGATCGGCAGCCAGATCGACGTAACCGTGATGATCGCCATTAGCACCAGCGTGCCGATGGTAAACAGCGGGCGGCCGAAAGCCATCAGCGCCGCGTTGCGGGCGATCGTGCGAATGCGTTTGTCGGTCTGCAGCAGCATCAGCGGCCCGATGTAGATCAGCATCCCGAACCAGACCATCAGGAAGTATAAGAAGAGTATCGAGATCAGCGCGGCGAACTGCGAGCCGTTGAGGTTGTAGAACTGCAGGTTAAACAGGATGATCGCCAGGCCGAGCAGCCACAGGCCATACACCTTCCAGCTCAGCTGGGCGTAGGCGCGCACGCCGGCGAAGAAATCGCGCCAGCTCGACGTTCGGCCCTCGGTCACACGCTGCGCGATGGTGTAGAGGCCGGCGTTGGCCGGGCCGAACGAGATCGCGCTCAGCAGCAGCGCGAGCAGAAATAGCCCAGATGCGCCGCCACTCCACGTCAGCAGCAGCGCGCCGATCGCGAGTATATTCATGCCGATCCACAGAAAATTTGCGATCGACAAAATTAGCAGCTCCTCGAAAAGCTCGCGCAGCGCCTTCCAGAAGGTTCGGAAAATATTCATGGTTTTCTCCGCCGATTAGGCCGGCATTATAGCACGAGTCGGCATCACGAGGCGCTCGGGCCGCGCTCCCGCAGAATCGCGTCGATCTGCCGCTGGGCGCGCAGGCTGCGCCAGGGCGGCGGCGCCGGCTCGAGCCAGCGCGGACCGCATCACCCATCTGCGCGAGATCGG
>CALLYN010000451.1 GCA_937858455.1 uncultured Kouleothrix sp. | reverse complement strand
GGGCGCAAGCCTCCGAACCCCTCTGCCGAAGGCAAAAACGCGCACCGCGCAGGCCCTGTAATTGGCCGAAAGGACACGGTCGTTTTGCTTTTGGTAGATGGAGCTGAACCATTTGTGATAATCTTGACAATGCCTGGCACTTGGTGCTACACTTCACAATACGGTATTTTCCCCGCCGGTATTTGCCCGGCGTCCACAGTGCTCGGAGGCGTGAGTGGATCGCATCGAAACCCCGCCCGATGTGGTTATTCGCAGGCTGCCATTATACGCGCGTAGTTTGCGCTACCTGCTGCAAGAAGATGTGCGCTCAGTATCATCGCAAGAGCTGGGCGAGCGTATCAATGTGACTGCGGCCCAGATTCGCAAGGATCTCTCGTACTTCGGCGAGTTCGGCAAGCAAGGCATCGGCTACGATGTCGAGAAGCTGCTGAACCAGATCGAGCGCATCCTTGGGCTCAACCAGGAATGGCCGGTTGGGCTGGTTGGGATCGGGCACCTGGGCGAGGCAATCGCGCGCTACGAGGGGTTCCGGCGCCAGGGCATCCGCATCGCCGCGCTATTCGACAGCGACCCGACCAAGATCGGCACGGACATCAACGGCCTGACGATCGTCAACGACGAGCAGATCCAGCGCGTGATGCGCGACCAGGGCATCAAGCTGGCGATCATCGCGGTGCCGGCCAGCCGCGCGCAGGAGGTGGCCGACATGCTTGTATCGGCCGGGGTGCGCGCGATCCTCAACTACGCGCCCATGGTCATCCAGGTGCCCGAGAACGTGTGGGTGCGGCATATCGACCCAGTCGCGGTGCTGCATAGCATGACGTACTACCTGGCGCGCGAGGAAGATAAATCCACCTGAGGCAGGCTGAACATACAGGCGGAAAGACAAGGAGACGCGGCATGTCTTCTTGTCTCTTTATTTTTTGGCCTCTGTGTCGATCTGCACCAGCACCGCGTGCAGCGCGGCCACCACGCCGGTGATCACGGTATCGGCGCTGCCGGCGCGCTCGTCGACCCAGAAGCGCACCTCGAGCTGCGCGGCTTTGTCGGCAATGCCGGTGGCCACGATCTCGGGCGCCGGGTTGCCGGCCACGCCCGGCACGCCGCCCAGGAGGATGCCCCGGCCGCCCAGCGGCTTCTCGAGCATGAACGCGCCGGCCTGCGTGGCGATCTTGCCGGCCACCTCGCTCATGGGCGCGAGCAGCGGAAGCCGGCCTTCGCGGTCCTCGACCGTCTCGTAGGCGATGCACGTCGCACCCGACGCCATGAGGCCTGCGGTCAGCTCGGCGTCGGGAGCGAGGTGCAGGTATGTGAAGAGCAGGTGCCGCGGCTCGAGCCGCGCGACCTCCTCGGGCTGAGGCTCCTTGACCTTGACGATCATCTCGGCCTCGGCAAACACCGCGTCGGCGTCGGGCAGCACCCGCGCCCCCTGCGCCTCGTAGTCGCTGTCGGCGATCGCCGAGCCCACGCCGGCGCCGGCCTGCACGACGACCTCGTGCCCGGCATCGTGCAGCTCGCGCACGCCCGCGGGCGTGAGCGCGACGCGGTACTCGTCCTTCTTGATCTCCGTCGGTACGCCGACCTTCATGTGACCTCGCTGTGGGTTGGGGGACTCGGATGCCGGGCCGTCGCGGTCATGCGACGAGCTCCCGGCCCCGCAGGGCAAGCCAGAACTCGATTCGGTCCCGGGCACTGGACAGGTCGCGCCCGGTCAGCTCCTCGACCTTGCGGATCCGGTAGCGCAGGGTGTGGCGGTGGCAGTAGAGCTGGCGCGCCGCCCGCTCCCATTGGCCGTTGCATTCGATGAAGGCCTCGAGCGAGCGCATGAGCTCGCCCCCGTAGTGGCCGTCTCCGCTCTCGATCGGACCGAGAATCGAGTCGCAGAACAGCCGCAGCGCCTCGCCGTAGAACGCGGCCTCAGTGTCATTGACGACCAGCAGGTTCGCGCGCCGCAGCGGCTCCGGGGGCATGCTTCGTGCGGGCGCGAGGTTCAGGCACAGCAGGCCACGGGTTTGGGAGGCGGCCTTGGCTACGGTCTCGACCGGCAGCTCCACGCGCCGCGAGCAGTTGCTCAAGGTGCACGTCCCCGCCGCACTCGACTACGGCAAGACGTTCAACGAGCTGTTCTACCGCTCGCTGCGCGAGTACTCGCTGCTGAGCGTCGAGACGCTGCGCGACGACGACTACGTGACCAGCACGCACCGCGGCCACGCCCACTGTGTCGCCAAAGGCGTGGCGCTGGACGCCATGATGGCCGAGATGTTCGCCAAGCGCACAGGATCGTGCCGGGGCATGGGCGGGTCAATGCATCTCTGCGACTTCTCGCGCGGCATGTTGGGGGCCTTTGGCATCGTCGGCGCCGGCATCCCCATCGCCGCCGGTGCCGCCCTCTCGGCCCGCGTGCGCGGGACAGACCAGGTGGCGGTGAGCTTCTTTGGCGACGGCGCGACCAATGAGGGCATCTTTCATGAGACGCTCAACATGGCCTCGCTCTGGAAGCTGCCGGCACTGTTTGTGATCGAGAACAACCAGTATGCCCTTTCGATGCGGGTGGTGGAGTCGTCGGCGCAGCCCAACCTGGCGGCCCGGGGAGCCGCCTATTCCATCCCCGGGGTGCAGGTGGACGGCAACAACGTCGTAGCGGTCTACCGGGCCGCCGCCGCCGCCGTAGCGCGGGCGCGCCAGGGTGAGGGCCCGACCCTGCTCGAATGCATCACCTATCGCATGCGCGGCCACGCGCGCTTTGAGGCGGCGGGATATCGACCGACAGAGGAGGTCGAACGCTGGAAACAGCTCGACCCGATCTTGCGGCTGGGCGAGGCCCTGCAGGCGGACGGGATTGCGACGAGCCGAGAGCTCGAACAGGTCGAAGCCGAAGTAAAAGCTGAGTTGGAGGCCGCCATTGCCTTTGCCGAGGCAAGCCCAGATGCCGAAGCCGGCGACTACCTGCAGTACATCACCGCGGAGGCCGACCATGCCTGATACGCCGTTGCGCGAACTATCGATGATGGAAGCGATCCGTGAGGCGATCGTCCAGGAGATGCGCCGCGACCCTTGCACCGTGCTGCTCGGCGAGGATGTCGGC
>CALLYN010000450.1 GCA_937858455.1 uncultured Kouleothrix sp. | reverse complement strand
TCCTGAAGAGTTGTCCCCGGTCCCTAGCGGCCCAGCTCCGGATGAGCGGTCAGGTAGGCGAGCGTCGCCTTCACTGCTTCGCCCTTGGCGTCGCGCGAGGTAAGGGGCGACAGCGTTACCCCATGGACGACGCCTTCGACCAGATTTGGCAGGACGAACAGGATGCGGTTCATGTTTTCCGGCCCGCATTGTGCGACGGCTTCCGCGAAGGCCGCGCGCAGCGCCGCGCGAAAATGCTCCGGTCCCTCATTGATCGCGGCGGAAATCAACTGATGCAATTCCGTGTCGACGGAATGGAGATCGACCAGCTCTTCAACCAGGCCGACCACGCGGGTATCGAGTGCTTCTTGCTCACGGCTGGCGAGATCGGTAGCCTCTTCAAGAAGGGAGCTACCATCTCGGCCGCGATGGGTGGTTGCCAGGCGGAGATCGGTGTTTCGAGCGCCATGGCGGCCTCGGCGCTATGCCAGCGCAACGGCGGCTCGGGCGGCGCAGCCACCCCCCGCCACCCCACCGACGAGCGCGATACCGTGATCGTCTGCGGCCTCGGCAAGGTCGGCTACCGCGCGGTGCTGCAGCTCGACCAGCTGCGGCCGCGGCCGCGAATTGTGGTGGTGCGCCGCGACGACGGCCGGCCCGACTTCGTGCAGCGCGTCAGTCGCCTGCCCGGCGTGCGGATCGTGGTCGGCGACGCGCGCGAGCCCGAGGTGCTGCGCCAGGCCGGGATCGAGCGCGCCTACAGCGTTGCCGCGCTCACATCCGACGATCTGATGAACCTGCAGATCGGCCTGGCGGCGCGGCGCCTGCGCGCCGACGCGCACGTGGTGCTGCGGGCTTTCAGCGACGCGCTCGCCGACAAGCTGGCCGATATGTTCGGCATCCGCACGGCGTACAGCACCTCGGGCCTGGCCAGCGCCACGCTCGCCGCCGCTGCGGTGCTGGGCGATATCGCCTACGCCTTTGCTGCCGACGAGGCGCTTTTCTCGGCCGACCAGATCAGCGTGCGCGCCGGCGATGCGCTGGACGGCCGCACAGCCGGTGAGCTGCGCGACCAGCACGACGCGCTGGTGATCGAGCTGCGCCGCGACGGCCAAGCGTGCAGCCTGCCCGCGCTCGACCTGGCGCTGGCCCCCGGCGACACAATCACGCTGCTCGCCGATATCGATGCCCTTGAGCGCCTGCGCGCACTGCTGCGGCGCCACTAGCCGCGCCGGCTGCAACAATGCGCGCCCCCGGTCGTCTCTTCCCCAGCAGTACTTTCCTTTTGGACGTGTGCGTGTTTCCGCGCTGCGCGGAAACACGCACAGATACAGGGCTCGTGCAACGTCTTTCGCCCCCTCCCCCTACCCCGCTGCCGCAAGTGATCAGCCGGAGGTGGTATGACACCGTGCAGGCGCGATAGATCGCGCCTGCACGCCTTCGGGGCAAGGAGAAGATATGCCGCAGAATGCCGCGCACACGAGCCGCTGGGCGATTGCGGAGGTGGTGTTTGGCAGCGCTTTGCTGGGGGCGCTTGTGCTGCACTGGCTGGTGCCGCTGTCGCTACCGCGCGGCCGTTTTGCTTTCGTCTTTGGCCTGGCCGGCGTGTCGCTGATCATCGCGGGCGTGGCCTGCGTCGTGCTCGCCCGGCGCGAGCTTGGCCGCTACGGCCAGCCAACCGATCCCGGCCGGCCGACCGGCACGCTGGTGACCACCGGCGTATTTTCGATCTCGCGCAATCCGCTGTACCTGGGGGCGATCGGCGTTCTGCTCGGCGCCGGGCTGGCGTTCAATATGCCCTGGCTGCTTGTGCTGCTCGTACCGGCGGCCGTGGCGTGCCACTACGTGCTGGTGGCGCCAGAAGAGCGCTACCTTGCCGATAGATTTGGCGCGCAGTACCGCGCGTACGCGGCGGCGGTGCGGCGCTGGTTCGGCCGCACGCGCCTGCCGTAGCATCCGAGCCTGAACCAAGCGCCAAAACTCTTCTGCCGGCCGCCGTTTGCCTCGCAGCGCCGCCTGTGGTATCGTGGCGCCGGTTTAGCGTGTATCTGACGAGGAGAACCGCCCGCATGAGCCCTGGCGCTCTTCCGCAGGCCGCCCGCCCTGTGCCGCTCGTAGGCACCGGGCTACGCCTGCTGGGCTGGCTGGGGCTGGGCCTGGCACTGCTGCTGCTGTTCGCGCTGGCGGCCCGCGCCGCGCCCGGCAGCTTCGAGCTGGCCGCCGACGACGCGCTGGCCGGCCGCGCGCTCTACGGCATGGACCCGCTCGAAGCCAGCCCCGCCGGCGCGTTTCGCTGGTCGGGGGAGTCGTGGGGCGTCGCGCTGTTTGGCTTTGTGCGGCCCGGCCCGGTGCTGCTGACGCTTGAGGCCAGCGCGGCGCGGCCCGACGGCGCCCCCGAGGCCGAGCTGCGCCTCGACGACGGGTCGCTCGCGCCGCCGCGCTTCACGGTGGCGCGCGAATGGCGCCGCTACCAGGTGCTGCTCGAGCCAACCGCCGTCACCGACGAGTACCAGGTGATCCCGTTTGCCAGCAGCACGTTCGCGCCCGGCAGCTCGGCCGATGGCCGCGCGCTGGGCGTGGCGGTGCGGCGCGTGCGCGCCGACCAGCTACCCCTAGACGATGCGCCGCC
>CALLYN010000449.1 GCA_937858455.1 uncultured Kouleothrix sp. | reverse complement strand
TGCCGCTCCGGCACTGGTGGTGCACAATCGCGCGCCGCGCTTTGCGCCGCCGCCTACGCTGCTGCTGCCACTGCAGCCGTGGCGCCATCCGGATATTGCCAGCTCGCTGGAGGTCGCTGGCCTATGGCACCCGCCCTCAGCCGGCCTCGGAGCGCTCATTCGCTGGCTGCCCTGCACGGTGCTGCCGCCGCCGCCACACGCCTTTATTGCGCCAGACCGGGACGACCGGATCATGGTTGGCCGGGCCAGGCGCGCCGACGGCACGGTTGGGCCAGTCGGCCCGACGCTGCGCGATATTCGCCCGCCGCTGCATATCACAGCCGGCATGGGCGCGGGCAAGTCGCGCGCGCTGGCAAACATTTGCCAACAGTGCCTGCCGTATGGCTTTACGCTGCTTGACGGCAAAGGCGACGACTAGGGCGGCAGCCTGGCATCAACCGTGCGCAGCTTGATCCCGCTGGCGGATGAGGCGCGGCTGATCCTCTTCGACATCCTCGACACCGACTGGCCGATCGGCCTCAACCCACTCACCGGGATTGACGTTGCTCAGGCCGGAGCCAAAGACCAGGCGCTCAGCCAGATTATGGCGATCTTCGCGCGGCTCGACCCCTCGACCTGGGGCAAGGCGCCGGCGATGAAAGAGTTCGTGCAGATGGCGACGCTACTGGTTTTTGAGGGCGAGCCGCAGCCGACGCTGGCGCACGTCAAGCAGTGTCTACTCGATGCGGCCTATCGCGAGCGACTGATTCCGCAGTGCACAAATCTGGATGTGCTGACCTTCTGGACGGTCACATTTCCGACCCAAGGCGAGCAGCAGCGCAGCTCGCTGCACGCGCTGCTGCGGCGCTTCAGTCAGCTGCTGACCACCGAGACGACCCGCTACATGGTCTCGCAGCCGGCCTCACGTCTGAACCTGCTCGACGCGATCGAGCGCGGGCTGATCATCCTCGCGCCACTGCCACACGTGACGCTGGGCGATCTGGCCAGCGCAGTCGGCATGCTGCTGCTCCAGCAGTTTGTGCGCGCGGCGCTGAGCCGGCCGGGCACTGACCAGAGCCGCCACACCTACCCGCTAGTGATCGACGAACTGCAGGTCTTCATCGGCAAAGAAGGCGACAGCAGCGACATCCAGACAGCAATCACGCAGCTGCGCGGCCTGGGGATCGCCGGGATCTACGCGCACCAATCGCTCAGCCAGCTTGGCCAGATGCAGGCCGAGATGCTGCAGAACAGCGGCTCGCGGATCATGCTGCGCACGCAGGAGCCTGACGCCTCAATCTACGCCCGCTACTACGCTACGAGCGGTATCACCGCCAACGATATTGCCGGGCAGGACGCGAATGAGCACCAGTATGCCGCGCTGCACTGCGATAATGAGCGCACCGGCTTGTTCTCAATGCAGGTGCTGCCCTGGCCTACACCGTGTCTGCCGGTCGTCGTGCCTGACGAACGCACAGACTGGCGGCTGCTGACGCCGCCCGATTCACCCGACCCGGCATTTGATCAAGAGCTGGTGCAGCTGGTCTATTTTCCAGTCGCGCACCCCGCCGAGCTGGTGCGCGAGCTTGCCGACTACGATGATGCGCTGTGGCAGTGGACGCTGGCGCGCTGGGAGGCAATCCGGCGATTTCAGCGCCAGTACGTGCTGGCGCACCCTGGCTGCGTTGCGCTCGACGAGCGGATTGTCGATCCCGATCCAGCTGAGCAAGCGGTACGGCGCACGGCCCAGCAGCGGCTCGATCGCCAGCGCTGGCTGTCGCGGTTGCTCGTGGCGACGCCGCGGATTCTGGCCGCTGCCGAGTATGCCCGCATTCGACGCGCGATTGAGCCGGAGGCAAGTCCGTCACGCGCCCGGCCGGTGCGCAGCTATGAGCCGCCAGGCTTCTCCGCCGGGCGAGCACTGCCGGCACCTACCAGCACGGGCTATGTCGACGGCGCGGCTCAGCCAGGCGAGCGGCCGCCACCGATCCGGAGCGGCGACCAGAAAACGGTTGAGCAGGTGCTGCGCGAGCGCGGCCAGCGCCGGCGGCGCGACACGCTCGCGCCAGGATACGATGATGCTGATGGGCTGGGCCTGTTTGATACGAGCACCACAGCGGCCCACCCGTCATCGCACACTATAAGCGAGAGTGAAGGCGAGTGATGACCCAGACACCGGCGACCCAAGCCGCGATCCCACCAGCGCTGACCGATCGGTTTGGCCTGGTCGTCCCCTCCGCGCTGCCACCCATGGACGTGCAGGAAGTGCGGCTGCTGCGGCTGCTTGGCCGCCTGGATCTACTGACCATCCAGCAGATCCAGGCGGCGGTGTTCCCGCAGCTTGGCCTGTGGTCGGTGCAGAAGCGCCTCGACAAACTCCAGGCCAGCGAGCTGCTCGGCCGCGTTGCGACCCGCACGATTGCAGCGAATCAGGTTGGGCAACCGCGCAAGGTCAAGACCAAAGGCGCGTATGCCTACTGGATGACGCCCGAGGCAAAAGCGCTGCTCGAGACGCTTGATGTTGAGCGCGACCCGCTGACGCTAGGCCGGCTAAAGAGCCGCGACAGCCGGGGACGCAAGCCTGATGTGCGCACGATGGCGCACGATCTGCAGGTATCCTGGTGGTGCCTCAATAGCCTCCTCAGCGCGGCCCAGAATCGCTACTGCCGCAGTATCTACCTCCAGACCGAGTTTGTTTCCGACGCGCGGCAGCGGATCGACGCGCTGATTATTCTGCGGCTCAGCCCGGAGCATCCGCGTCAGGAGGGCGAGCCGGCCGTATTCCCATTGTTCGACGGCACGCCTCGCGCGCGTGGCGAGATAGACGTGCGGCTGGCGCTGGAGGTCGATCGCGGCAGCGAGGAGTTGAAAGTGCTGCTGGCCAAGATGGCGGCGTACCGCGATCTGACGCTGAACCAGACCTATAGCGAGAATCTGGGCGGGCCGGTGCTGCCGGTATTTCTGGTGCAGACCGCCCGGCGTGCCGCTCAGATCGCGACGGAGTTTCGTGACATCTGGCCAAGTGGCTGGGGTGTGGTGGCGACGCCGCAGAGCGCAAACCATCCCAGCGACGGCGTGTTGTGGGGCCGGTATAAGTCGCTTGGACGCGCTGAGGCGTTTGAGCTACTGACCAACATGCTCCCAAATAGCAGCGGTCAGATGCAGTTCTTCCCGGCGATCGATCGAGCAACCTGGCGCAAGGGCGTGATCGAGGCGAGCCCGCCGGCGCTGACGCCCGAGCAGATCGCGGGGCGGCGCGGCGGCCAGGCTACCGCCGCGCGCCGGGCTGCGGCAGCACAGACGAAGCCGTCATCATAGCCGGCGCTAGACCAGGCGCCATGCCGGTCGCTTGGTCTGCGGCTGGGATTAACGCCTCGCAACGGCCAGGGAAAGGGTTGCGCAGCGCTTGAGATTGGCTTGCATGCACCAGCGCGCTGCAGCCATCAGCACGCGCGAGGATGCGCGGACAATGGTCGTCCGTACCGCTCTACAAAGCAGCGTGTGCGCGCCTGAAATTGTGACCGGCGTGCGCGAGCCGAGCGAGCAGGAGCGACGCGCCTCGTCGGCGGTCTGGCTCGAGGGGATTGTAGCTGCGCCGCCGCAGATCTCGCGCCACTCGGAGCTGCCGGCGGTGCAGCTTGCCGGCACGCTCGTGCGGGTGACTGCCGAGCGCCCCGCCGACTTCCCCGGACTGGGCGCGGCGTTGCGCGAGACAACCGAGATCAACGTCGCGGTGCCCACCAGCGATGATTGCGCTGCTGCGCTGTACCGCGCCGGCAACCGTGTACGGATCGTCGGGCAGCTCGACTGTCGGATGGAGCGTCAGAGCGGGCCATCGGTTGTGGCGCGCCTGGCCGAGCTCGATACAGCCTGGGAGGCGCGCAAGGTCGAGCTTGGCGCACGGCCGGCCGAGCTGCGCCTGGCTGAGCGCGCCTATCGCGGGCAGCGCAGCAGCCTGGAAGAAAGCGCGCGCCTGTATGTGCTGGCACTAGGCGTTGAGCTGATCGAAGGCGCGCCGATGCAGCTGGAGGAAACCTACGCGGCGCGGCGCGAGTGGGTGCGCGAGCAGCGCGCGCAGCGGGCGACACGCGAGGCCCGACGAGCAGCAGATCAGCGCCGCCGGGCTGAGGCACACAATCCAGCTGAGAATAGCTAGGCCGAGCCGGCAGTGAGCAAGCCAACAAAGGCTGTGCTGACTGCCGGCACCTGTAAGGCTACACCGCTAAGGCTACACCGCATCGTCATTGCGCAAGCGGCGTCCCAGATCGAGCGCGACCTTGAGCTGAGACTGCCGCTTGCGAGCGCATCTGGGACGCCGCACTGGCTGAACCTACCACTAACCCTGTCAACGCCCGCTCCGCAATCTGTCGATTTCGGCAAAGAGCGCCTGCCGGATAGACGAAAAATGCCTCGAGCCACGTTCTACATGTGATACTACATCGCCTGCAGACAACCAACAATATGATACGCACTGCGTGGCTGGAACGCAGTCGTTCCAGCGAACACGCGCACTCAGCGCTGCCGGTACCTCTGGCGTCGCAAATGTGACGTCATACGCTGCTATGATTGGCGCTGACGCACGCTGCTCGGATACGGCACCATGAAAGCGAGGCGCAGCATGACCAAGACAGCTCTTACAGACGCCGGGGTACTGGCGGGGCTGGATCTGCCGATCCTGCGCACACGCGTGACGCTGCGCCTGCTCGACGCCACCACCCTGCCCGCGTACAAGGGCGCGCTGCTGCGCGGCGGCTTTGGCTACGCCTTTCAGCGCGCCGCCTGCCCCCAGCCCTGCTGGGGCCACGCCGACACCTGCGCTGTCGGCGCGCTCTGCCCCTACCGCGCGATCTTCGAACCACCGCACCCGCGCGGCGTCGCGCACCTGCACGACCTGCAGGACATCCCCCGGCCCTTCGTGATCGAGCCGCCGCTCGACCACAAGCGCCAGTACGCCGCCGGCGACGCGCTGGAGTTCGGCCTCATCCTGCTCGGCAGCGCGATCGACCACCTGCCGTACTTTCTCTCCAGCTTCGAGCAGCTTGGGCGCATGGGCCTGGGGCGCGCCCAGGCGCGCGCGCGGCTCGAGCGCGTCGAGGCGCTGCGCCACTGGCAGCCCACCGGCGTGGCGATCTACCTCGACGGGCGGGTGACCGCCGAGGCCGCGCAGCTCATCCGCCAGAAGGGGTTCTTCGTCACCAAGATCGCCGAAAAAGGCCGCGGCAAAACGACCAGGGCGGCCACCAAGGCGGCTCCCCGGCGGCGTAAACGAGGCGGTTTCAGTTTCGGCCGCGTGAGCGCCAAGAAACTCACCGTCTTCACGCGCCAACTCTCCACGCTGCAAGACGCCGGCTTGCCGATTTTGCGCTCGCTCCGCGTGCTGGAAAACCAATCCAAAGCCGGTACGCTGAAAAACTGCCTCACCGGCGTCATCGAAGACATCGAATCGGGCAGCACCTTGTCCGAAGCGATGGCCAAGCAGCCCAAAGCGTTCGACAACCTCTATGTCAACATGGTGAAAGCCGGCGAGGCGGGCGGTGCATTGGAAGTCATTCTGCAGCGTCTCGCTGAATTCAAAGAACGGGCCCAGAGCCTCAAGCGCAAAGTCCAAGGGGCCATGATTTACCCGGCGGCGGTCATTACCGTCGCCACGGCGATCGTCGGCTTCATCATGTACTGGATCATCCCGAAGTTCAAAAAGATCTTCGACGATTTCGGCACCGATCTCCCCGGCATCACCAAGGTCCTCATCGGGTTCAGCGATGCCGTCGTGAACTACTGGTATCTCGGCCCCACGATTCCCTTCGGCATCTGGCTGCTCATCAAAATCGTCAAAAAGAACAAAACGGGAAGCTACATCTGCGACTGGCTCTCGCTGAAAATCCCGGTCCTTGGGATGATCCTGCGCAAATCGGTCATTGCGAGAACGACCCGCACGCTCGGCACTTTGATTGCATCCGGCGTGCCGATTCTGGAGGCCCTCGCCATCACGCGAGACACGGCGGGCAATGCGGTCTTCGTGAAGGCGTTCGACCACGTAATCGCCGCCATTCGCGAAGGCGAGTCGATGTTCATTCC
>CALLYN010000448.1 GCA_937858455.1 uncultured Kouleothrix sp. | reverse complement strand
GCGGTTGAAAACCGCACCTACACGCTTGCCGCCTCGCTCCTTCTCGTCAATCGTGTGGCTGAATATCTGCCACGTGCGGTTGAATATCCGCCGTGCGGTTGAAAACCGCACCTACACGCTTGCCGCCCGCTCCTGTCGTGAGCCGGGCGAGTGTACGAGTCGAGAATGAAGCCCGGCAGCAAGCATTCGTAATCGCAAAGTTAACAAAATATTCATGTAAAACGCACCTCGCCGCACGTTCAATTATCAGAACAGCAATAAAACCACCAGATTAAACCATCAGAAACAGCACTAGATACAAAAAGCATTCGGCATGCTTTTTTCGCAGGAGGTGATGTAGCAGACCATACGCGCCACCCATCTCAGGCTATGGATTGTTAATGATCGGCATTACAAGGAGCACTACTATGCGCAGTTCACTCATCTTCAACACCCCCGTTCGCAAGGCTACGATCGTGCTCGTTGCAGCGCTAGCTCTGCTGATCGGGGCCGTACCAGTCGGCGCCCAATCCTCAACCGCCAAACCGGCATTCAATCCGAACACGGTCGTCTCGAGCGATGGCAGTATGCCGGCCGCAGCCTCCGCCGAAGCGATCGGCCAAACCTACTCGCCGGCATTTGCCGGCCAGGGTGGCGCCGGCAAGGGCGCGGTTATCGCGCTGCCGCGCCTGCGCGGCGTGACGGCCGGCGCCGAGCCGGAGAGCATCATTGGCCCCGACAACCGCTACCCCATCAGCAATACCAAGGCCTACCCCGCCCGCGCGGTCGCCCTGATGACAATGAGCACCGGGCGATGCACTGCCTGGATGATCGGCGCAGATACGGCCGTCACCGCCGGGCACTGTGTATTCGACGGTGGCGCCTGGTCGACGAACGTGCGTATCTACCCCGGCTACACCGGCACCTCGGCGCCGTACGGCTACTGCACTGCGCGCCGCCTGTATTCGGTGACGGGCTGGACAGTGAGCGGCAATTCCGACTACGACTACGGCGCGGTCAAGCTGAACTGCAAGGTCGGCAACACCGTCGGCTGGTTCGGCTTCCGCTGGCAATCGGCCACGCTCAACGGCCAGGGCACGATCGTGCAGGGCTACCCCGGCGATAAGCCGTACACCCAGTGGGCCGCGAACGATTTCGTGCGCGTCACCTACGCCCGCAAGATTTTCTACGCCAACGACACCACCGGCGGCGAAAGCGGCTCGCCCGTCTACAACGCTATCTCGGGCTGCAACCCCTGCAGCATCGCCGTTCATACCAATGGCGTCGGGCTGTATGGCCAGCCGTACAACAGCGGCACGCGCATCACGCAGGATGTGTTCAACAACCTGATTGCATGGCGCAATGCGGCGTAGCCCGGCGGTCGCCCTACAGCGCCTCGCCACACGGCAGGGCGTACACAGGAGGGGTGCGAGCGAGGCCTGGCCTCGCTCGCACCCCTTCTTTTTAGCCGTCGCGGGAGCAATACAATAGGTGGAACAATTTCCCCGCGAGCTACGTCACTCTTTCGTGGAAATACATCGGCGTGGCATTGTCGAACCGCTGTGTTTTTGAAAGTAAGAGCAGGTGTGACCTGCTAACGTGGCACATGGAGGAGTTGATGAACACACACATTGTACGCGCATTGGCGCTTGCGCTGGCGGTGGGGATGTTGGCCGGCTGTGGCAGCGCGGCGAACACGGGCTCGGCCGGCCAGGCGGGCGCCTCGGCTGTGGCGGCGCCGGCAGCAGGCCAGCCGACACTTCTCCCAACGTACGCATCGCAATCGGCCGACAGCCAGGCGCCGGGGAGCCTGGCCAGCAGCGCCGCTAGCCCAGGCAGCGATACCTCAGCGCTCACCCCCGGAGCGGGCGCGACCGAGCCGGTGGTGACAAGCCCAGGAGGCACTGTGCAGACTTCAAGCGGAAGTGAGCCTGGCGCGCCCGGCAGCGCCGACGGCAGCCCAGCTACCGCTGGCGCTCCGACCGAACAGCCGGTACAATGGCAGGTATTCAGCGACAAGGCGCTGGGCTTTTCCATCCAATACCCTAGCACGTATCAAGCGGCGAGCGATCCTGCTGCGCAGACGCCGGCCGGCCTGCTGGGGCAGATCCGCTTCAGCGACACGGCGCTCGCGGCGAGCGACAGCGGGCTGCCCGAGCTGCCGCAGTTCACGGTCGACGTTTTCAGCAACAGCGGCAAGCTCCCGCTCGATCAGTGGCTCGACAGCGCCAAGGTGCAGGGCAATCGCGTGCCGGTCGTGATCGATAATCTGCAGGGCTACCAGGTAACCCTGAACATCGAGCTGGCGCCGAATCAGTTCTACTACATCGCCAATGGCGCGCATATTTACAAGCTCACTCCGCTCGGCGAGTACGGCGAGCAGATGCTGAAATCATTCCAGGCGCGCAGCTGACGTAAAGAAACTAACTTAGGAGTTACGCACTTGCGTGCCTCGGCTTGCTCAAGGTACGCGATTGAGCCTGCGGCAGCGCGGAGCGGGGAAAAACCGCACACACTACGGAGAAGAGTACCGCTCTGCCAAAGGCTGAGGGCACCAACTGCGTAGGTTCTACAACTATTGCGCGCCTGCGCGACCAACCACCGGTACTTGCATGAGCATACGACCCGAGCAGCAGCGCCAGCCGGCCGGCCCACTACCGCCGCCAACCACAATCGCCTCGGCCGCAACGGCGGCCGGGGCGGTGCTGCTGCTACGGCTGCTCTACGGCCTGCTGGCGCTGCCGATCAGCGCGCTGTTCCCGCGCACCCCCGCCGAGGCGCGCATAGCGCTCGCGCCGGGCGGTGCGCCGCTGGCCGCCTGGCTCGACCGCGTGCTGCTGCAGCCATGGCTGCGCTACGACGCAGTGCTGTACTACGCGATCGTCGAGCATGGCTACAGCGTGCGCGAAAACACCGCCAACTTCCACCCGCTCTACCCGCTGCTGGGCGCCCTGCTGGCGCCCCTGGCCGGCGGCAACATTGCGCTGGCGCTGCTGCTAGTATCGACGCTGGCGGCGAGCGTGCTATTTGTGGTGTTCGAGCGCTACGTCGCGCGCTTCGCCGACGCCGCCAGCGCGCGCCGGGCAGCCTGGCTGCTGTTTCTGGTGCCGCCTGGCTTTGTTCTGCTGGCGCCCTACACCGAAAGCACGTTTCTGGCGCTGGCGGTGGCCGCGCTGTGGGCGATGCGCGCCGAGCGCTGGTGGCTGGCCGGGCTTTTCGCGGGCCTGGCTTCGGCCACGCGGTATAACGGTATCTTTCTCATGCCAGCGTTGACATTATTGTATTGGCAGGAAAACGGCTGGTTCCGGTTTCAGCGAGACGCGGCGTGGCTGTTGCTCGCCGTTCCCGCCGCGCACGGAGTGATGGTCCCAGCCACGCCCGTTCCAGCGTCGTCATAAAGAAAAATCGTGTTTGCCGAAATATTGTACTGGAAGAAGCACGATTTCGTGAGACTGGCCGAAGTCGTGTTGAACAGCCCAAAGACGCTCTTGAGCGGTGGCATCCCGGCCGAAGACGAATAGGTGAACGCGAATGTGTTCGTGCCGCCGCTCCCTGAAGCAGGCGAGATCGAATCAGCCGAAGGACCCGGAGCCACTGTCCATGTTCCGAGCGGCTGCCACCCGCTAGTCTGCGACGACGAGTTGACCGCATAACCGTAGGTGTACTTCGCCCCGGCAAAACGCGGGACAAAGCTGATGGGCACTTTGATCGTCACCCGCGAGGGGGACACGACGGCGCTGAACCCCGCACCCGCGATCGTGCATTGCGAATTGCTCGCAAACCCGCTGCCCGGCGTCACACTCCCGGCCACT
>CALLYN010000447.1 GCA_937858455.1 uncultured Kouleothrix sp. | reverse complement strand
ATTCGCCGCGGCGAGTGGCTGCCGGGCGAGCGACTGCCCAGCATCAGCCAGCTCTCGAAAACACTGGAGGTAAGCACCGGGTCGGTGCGCGAGGCGCTGCGCTCGCTCCAGTCGATCGGGCTGGTGAAGATCGAGCACGGCCGTGGCGTGTTCGTTACCGGCTGGCGGCCAACCACCGACCTGTCGCACTATTTTCAAAATCTTGGCACCGGCCTGATCCTGGCGCTGGCCGAGACGCGCCGGATCATCGAGCCCGAGCTGGCGGCGCTGGCGGCCGAGCGCGCGACCGACGGCGAGCTGGCCGAGATCGAGGCTTTGGCGAAAGAGATGGAGGACGAGGCGCTGCGCGGGCTTGATTTTGTCGAGCCTGATGTGCAGTTCCATCGCCGGATCGCCCAGTCCGCGCGCAACCCGATCCTGTTCCGCATGATGGAGAGCGTGAACGACCTGTTTCTCGAGAGCCGCCAGCTGACCTCGCTCGAGCCGGGGATGACCGCGCGCGCGGTGCGCTACCACCTGCTGATCGCCGACGCGCTGCGCAGCCGCAGCGCGGCGCAGGCGCGGCTGCTGATGCTGGCGCATATGAACGATACGCTCAGCGGCGTGCTGGCAGCCGAGAGCCACGCCCACCAGGGAGCCTCGGAAGGTCGCAGCCCGCCGAAGCTCCCGAAACCACTGTAGCACCGCTCGCCCAATGCGCTTGTACGCGGCGGGGTATCGAAGAAAGAGCAACTATGCGAATCGCTGTAACTGGCGGCAGCGGCGACCTCGGCCGCAACCTGGTGGCGTACCTGCTCGAGCAGGGCCACGCGGTGGTGAGCATCGACCGCGCGCTGCCGCCCATGCCAACCACCTGGCCGGCCCGCCGCGCCGAGCATATGGTGGCCGACACCCGCGACTTCGGCCAGATCGTCGCGGCTATTCGCGGCTGCGACGCGCTGATCCACCTGGCCGCGCACCGCTCGCCGGGCGGCAGCCCCGACACGGTGGTGTACACCGAGAACACCGCCGGCAGCTACAATGCCCTGAGCGCGGCGGCCACGCTCGGCATTACACGCGTGTGCCTGGCCTCGTCGATCAATGCGATCGGCGGGGCGTTCAGCCGCGCGCCACGCTACGACTACTTTCCGCTCGACGAGCAGCACCCGACGTATGCCGAAGACCCGTACAGCCTCTCGAAGTGGGTGCTCGAGCAGCAGGCCGATGCCTTCGCACGGCGCTACGAGCAGATGCGCATCGCCAGCCTGCGCTTTCACTGGCTGGTCGAGAGCCGCCAGCAGGCTGTCGAGCGCACCGCGTACTTTGGCCCCGGCGGCGTGCGCCACCTGTGGGCCTACACGCTGCTGGCCGAGGCCAGCCGGGCCTGCCTGCTGGCGATCACCGCCGACTTCCAGGGCCACGAGGTGTTCTATATTGCTGCGCCAAACACCGCCATGGCCGAGCCGTCGCTCGATCTGGCGCGCCAGCACTACGCCGACGTGCCGGTGCGCGGCGACCTGAGCGACCATCGCAGCTTCTTCGACTGCTCCAAAGCCGAGCGGCTGCTCGGCTGGAGTCATAGCAGCGAGTAAATAATCGCTCGGCTGTGTCATACGCTGTTCGCTTGATCACGCATAGATTGTGTTGCACGACGTGGCTTCGCCACGTCGTGCAACACAAAAAGAAATTTGAGGGCGGCGAAGCCGCCCCCAAACCCCCACCAAAGTGTACGTCATCAAGCGAATTTGGTGCCATCTGTGGACGTCCTGCAATTTCGCGATAGTACAACTGGAGCCAAGTCGATGCGTATCACCGACATCAAGCCCTACCCGGTGTGGGTGGGCAACCGCAACCAGCTCGTCGTGAAGGTCGAGACGAGCGAGGGCATCTACGGGCTGGGCGAATCCGGGCTGAGCGGGCGCGAGCTGGCGGTGATCGGCGCGCTCAAGCACTTCCGCGAGTTTCTGATCGGCAAGGATCCGCTGCAGCGCGGGCGGATCTGGCAGGAGCTGTACCGCAGCCAGTATTTCGAGGGCGGGCGCGTGCTGCTGGCGGCGCAGAGCGCGATCGATATCGCGCTGCACGATATCGCCGGCAAGGCGCTTGGCGTGCCGGTGTACCAGCTGCTGGGCGGCAAGCATCGCGACAGCATCCCGTGCTTCGCGACAGCGGCCGGCGGCACGGGCGAGCAGATGCTTGCCAGCATCAAGATGCTGTGGGAGCACGGCTGGAAGGTGATCCGCACCATGCCGCTGCTGCCCGCGCCGCCAAGCGATCCGGCGGTGTTCGAGCCGCGCGAGAGCATCGCCTACACCGCCGAGTGGCTGGCGCGCGCGCGCGCCGAAGTGGGCGGCGCGCTGACGCTGGGCATCGACTACCACCACCGCCTGTCGATCGCCGAGACCGCCTCGTTCTGCCAGCGCATGCCGCGCGGCACGCTCGACTTCATCGAGGAGCCGATCCGCGACGAGACGCCCGAGGCCTACGCGGCGCTGCGCAAGCTCACCGACATCCCATTCGCCGTGGGCGAGGAGTTCGCCAGCAAGTGGCAGTTCCTGCCCTACATCGAGCAGCACCTCACCGACTTTGCGCGCGTCGATATCTGCAATGTCGGCGGGTTTACCGAGGCGATGAAGGTGGCCGGCTGGGCCGAGGCGCACTACATCGACCTGATGCCGCACAACCCGCTTGGGCCGGTGTGCACCGCCGCCACCATCCACATGGCCGCAGCAGTGCCGAACTTCGCCTGGCTCGAAGTGCGCGTCACCCAGTCGGAGAACCTGTACTACGGCAAGAACGGCATCAACGACGCCGATCTGCTGTTCCCGACCCAGCCACGCCTGGACGGCAACGGCTTCGCGGTGCCCGACACACCCGGCCTGGGGATCGACTTCGACGAGCAGCTGGCCCAGCAGCACAGCTGGCAGTTCTGGGAGGCGCCGCACTACCGCCGCGCCGACGGCTCGGTGACGAACTGGTGAAGGCCGAGCTTCAGATTTGAACGTTCGCATGGTCGCAGGCTGAGGGTTACCGCCGATAAACCTGCCAGCCTGCAACTGCAATCAGGAGAACGCGATGGTTCTTTCCGAAACACGGCTGGTGCTGGCCGGCAGCTACGCCGCGGCCGACGCGCCGGGGATCTTCTTGCTGGAGTTCGACTCGACCTCGGGGGCGCTGAGCCAGCGCGCGGCGTGCGCCGGCGTGGCCAGCCCGTCGTTCCTGGCGCTGCACCCGAACGGGCGCTGGCTGTTCGCCACCAGCGAGACCAGCCAGGCCAGCGGCGCGCCCGGCGGCGTGTGGGCGCTGCGCTTCGACCGCGACGCCGCCACATTCGAGCCGATCAACTCCCAGCCTAGCGGCGGCGACTGGCCGTGCCACCTGGCGATCGACCCGAGCGGGCGCTGGCTGCTGGTGTCGAACTATGGCAGCGGCAGCGTGGGCGTGCTGCCGATCGGCGGCGACGGCGCGCTTGGCCCGCTGGCGCACCTGGCGCAGCATGCCGGCGGCGGCCCGAACACCGCGCGCCAGGAAGGCCCGCACGCGCACTCGGCCACGTTCACGCCCGACGGCCAGTTTGTGATCGTGGCCGACCTGGGCATCGACCAGCTGGTGCTCTACCGGCTCGACGCAGATAGCGGCGCGCTGGAAGAGCACGCGCGCGTGGCCATCCAGCCCGGCGCCGGCCCGCGCCACCTGGCCTTCCACCCCAACGGCCGCTATGCCTATGTTGGAACCGAGCTCGGCAACACCGTGGTGGTGTTTGCCTACGGCCCGGCCGGCGCGCTGCACGAGCTGCAGACGATCGCGACGCTGCCTGCGGGCGCGCCCGAGAGCTACGTCGCCGACATCCACGTGTCGGCCGATGGGCGGCGGCTGTACGCCTCGAATCGCGGCCACAACAGCATCGCAGCCTACGATATTGGCGCCGATGGCAGGCTGGCGCTTGCGGGCATCGCGCCGTGCGGCGGCAACTGGCCGCGCAACTTCGCGCTGGCACCGGGCGGCGGCTGGCTGCTGGCGGCAAACCAGTACAGCGGCGCGGTGGCCGCGCTACCGCTGGCCGAAGAGCGCCCGATCGGCGCGGCGGCAGAGCTGCTTGCTGTACCGGCGGCCTCGTTCGTGCTGTTTGTGTAGCCGAGCGGTGGGATCATACAGCGCGCATAGAAAATCTGTGTGATCTGCTTGTGCTCGGTTTTTCCGCGCTGCGCGGAAAAACCGAGCACAGAAAAGAGCAAGTACCATGCTGCCGCAGGCACAAAACCGGTTAGCTACGTATATCGTGGTAAAAAGGCAATGAACAAACAAAACAAGCGCTTCGACGTAGTCAGCCTCGGCGAGTCGATGCTGCGCATGAGCGTGCCGATCGGCGCGCGGCTCGACGCGGCCCAATCGCTCGACCTGACGATCGGCGGCGCGGAGGGCAACCTGTGCGTGGCGCTGGCGCGGCTGGGCCGGCGCTCGGCCTGGGTCGGCCGGCTGCCCGACCACGCGCTCGGCAGCGCGGTGGTACGCACCTACCGCGCCGATGGCGTGGACGTGTCGGCGGTGCGGCGCGTGCCAAACGAGCGCCTGGGCACCTACTTCATCGAGTACGCCACGCAGCCGCGCGCCATCCAGGTGATCTACGACCGGGCCGACTCGGCCGCCGCGCGCATGACCGTCGACGATATCGACTGGGGCTACCTGCTCGACACGCGCGTGCTGCACCTCACCGGCATCACCGCCGCGCTCAGCGACAGCTGCTACGCCGTGCTTGCCGAGGCGATCGCGCGCGCGCGCCAGGCGGGCGTGCTGGTGAGCTTCGACGTGAACTACCGCGCGCGGCTGTGGG
>CALLYN010000446.1 GCA_937858455.1 uncultured Kouleothrix sp. | reverse complement strand
GCTACCGCCTCGAGGCAGCCGCGCCGGCCACACACGCACGGCGGGCCGGCCTCGTCGACCACCAGGTGCCCGATCGCGCCGGCCGCGCCCAGGTGGCCCTGGTACAGGCTGCCATTGATCACCAGGCCGCAGCCGATGCCCGCGTCGCCGACGTGGACATACGCCACATTCTGGCCGCCGCGGGCGGCGCCCGAGCGCATCTCGGCCAGCGCGCCCAGGTTGGCGTTGTTCTCGACGCACACACGCAGCCCGAGCGCCTGCTCGAGCGCGCTGCGCAGCGGCGTGTTGTGCCAGCCGGGCAGCAGCGCCGGCACGATCAGCCTGCCTGGCGCGCTTGCCAGCCAGCCTGGCGCGCCGACGCCGACGCCAACGATCTGCTCGCGCGCGATCTGGGCTTCGGCCAGGCACTGCTGCACCAGTGCGGCCATGCGCGGGATGCCAACCGCCGGGCCGGCGGCCAGCGCAAATGGCTGCTTCGTGCGCCACAGCACATTCGACGCCAGGTCGGCCACGAGCAGCCGCAGCGCGGAGCTATCGATCTCGACGCCGAGCAGGTAGCTCGACTGGTAGTTGAGCTCGATCATGATTGGCCGGCGGCCGCCGTGTGAGCTGCCGACGCCGGTCTCGCGCACGAGGCCAGTCGCCAGCAGCTCGGCCACAATGCTCGAGATCGTCGAGCGGCTGAGCTTGCTGCGGCGCGCAAGCTCGGCGCGCGAGATGCGCTGCTCCTGGCGCAGCAGGCTCAGCACGATGCGCTCATTCATGCCGCGCATCAGCGCGAGGTCGGCTTTCGGCTGCATTGGTATCGTTCCGGTAAGCACGGCCTACTGAACTCCTACATCGATTCCCAGGGCGGCCAAGAGCCGCTCGGGCGGGCCGCCCTTCAGCACCAGCGCCTCGGCGCCAGCGTCCAGCGCCTGGCTGTGCTCGAGGGTATACATCGTAAGCAGCACCACGGCGACGCCAGGCCACTGCTGCTTGATCCGGCGCGTCGCCTGCAGGCCGTCGAGAACTGGCATGTGCACATCCATCAGCACAATATCCGGGCGCTGCTCGGCCACAAGCCGCACGGCCTCCTGGCCGTTGGCGGCTTCGCCAACCACCGCAAGCTCGGGCCATGTCGCGAAGAGTGCGCGCAATCCTTCGCGCGCGCGCGCGCTATCGTCGGCGATCAGCACTCGTACTGGGTGTGCCACTACCGCCCCCCTGCACCTACCATTGGGGTGCGCGATACTCAATGCTGCTGCGGGCGCTGCCGCCCGCGCCGCGATCAGCAGCGCGGCAGGTATGAGCGGTAGCGCCCAAAATCCCCGCCTGTGCAGCCGCCGGCCACCACGAATAGGGCCGCCAGCAGCCAAAAAAGGGCATGGGGAAGCTACTCGGGCGAGGCGATGCCTTGCCGAAGCCTACTGCATAGCTTGCCGTATTGATCGCAGGATGGACTAAGTATGCTTCTTGCGGGGGACTTTGTCATCACAAATAATGAGCATTGGCCATACCCAAAAATGCGAACGCGCGCATACCACAAAATAGGAAGATCAAGCCAGGCCCTCGCGCACTGCGTACAGCGCGGCCTGGGTGCGGCTGGCCAGGTGCAGCTTCGCCAGAATATGGCTCACGTGCTTGCCGACGGTCGCCGCGCCAATGCCCAGCGCCACGGCTATCTCCTGGTTGCTCTGGCCCTGCGCAATCAGGCGCAGCACCACTATCTCGCGCTCGGTCAGCGGCTCATCGGTGGGCGGGCGGCGCGGGGGATGCGCCAGCTCGTGCAGCACCTTGCGCGCGATCGCCGGGTGCAGCGAGAGCTCGCCGCGGTGCACGCGCTTGATGGAGTGCAGCAGCTCGGCCGGGCCGAAATCTTTGAGCGTGTAGCCCAGCGCCCCGGCGCGAATTGCTGGAAAGACTTTGTCGTCGGCCTCGAAGCTGGTGAGCACCAGGATGCGCGCCGCAGACTGGCAGGCGCGGATCTGCTCGATCGCGGTGATGCCATCCATCCTCGGCATGGTCAGGTCCATTAGTATCACATCCGGCGCGAGCCGGCGCATCTCGGCCAGCGCCTCGGCGCCGTCGCTGGCCTCGCCCACAATTTCGATCTCGGGCTCGGCGGCAAGCAGCGTGCGCAGGCCGGCGCGCACCACCAGGTGATCGTCGACAATCAGCAGTCGTATCGGTGATGTCATACTCCGATCTCCACATGCAGCGTGGTGCCGGTGCCCGGCGCGCTCTGCAGCGCCATGGTTCCGCCCAGCTGCGCCACGCGCTCGGCGATGCCGCGCAGCCCCAGGCCGCCGCTTTCGCCCACGCCGCCGGGCACGAAGCCCACGCCGTCGTCGGCGACCTCAAGCACGATACGGCCGGCGGCCTGCTGGATCCGAACCGTGATAGTGTGGGCGCGGGCGTGCTTCAGCGCGTTGTTCAGCGCCTCCTGGCAGATCCGGTACAGCGCCTGCTCGGCCGCCGCCGGCAACGCCCCAAGCTCGTCGGCCAGCAGCCTGGTCGAGAGCGTGGCGCGGCCCTCGACCGCGTTGAGCCGGGCTTGGACGGCGGCAACCAGGCCCACCTGCTCGAGCACCGGCGGCCGCAGATCGAAGATCAGCAGCCGCATCTCGTCGAGCGCCTCTTGCGCCGTGTCCTGCAGCGCCCGCAGCGCCTCGGCGACGCTGGCTGCCTCGCCCAGCGCGAGCAGCCGCCGCGCTCCCTGAGCGTGCAGCGTGACGCTGTAGAGCGCCTGGGTTACCGAGTCGTGAAGATCGCGCGCCAGGCGCTGGCGCTCTTCCAGCACCGCCTGCTCTTGCGCGGCGGCCAGCTGCTGCTGCTCGATTGCGCGCGTATGTTCCTCGACGCGCTGCTCGAGGCCCTGCGCAAGCCGCGCCTGCTCGTTTGCCAGCGCCAGCACGTTCGCGCTGGCCCGCAGGAAATCCAGCTCCTCCTCGCCGAAGCGGCGGCTCGCGGTCACATCGACGCCCAGGCTGCCGAATGGCGCACCCGGGCCGGGTATGGCCACATACGCGCTGCTGACAATCCCCGGCTGCGCCGGCGCGGGCTGGCCCGGCGGCCGGCTGGCCCAATCAAGCACAATTGCAGGGCTCGTGCCACGCGCCGCCGCGCCGCTTGGCGTGGCCGGCTCGAGCGCCGTGGTGAGCCCCGCATCGGCATCCGGCCAACCGAACCCGGCCCGCAGCACCAGCGAGCCGCGGTCGCTGCTTGCCTCCCAGATGCTGCTGAATGGCACCGCCAGCGTTTGCGCCACCAGCTGCGCAGCCTGGTGCATCAGCACGGGTGGCGGGCTGTTGGACAACACCGCCTGCGTCAGCTCTACAATTGCGGCCTGATGCCGAGCGTACATGCTCAGCTCCTTTCGCATCGCGATTGAAAAGCGGGCAAACCACCAGCAGCCTGAATGCGCCTGATCAATGCGAATGAGCCAGGCTCGCGCTCTCGCCCCGCTTTCAAAATGTACGTGCTGAGTTTATACCGAGGCCCGCTCGATCAGCGGGCAGGCGATCGTCCACTGAACCGGGGTAGGGTGCGCGCCCTCGGCCTGGCCGCTGGCCTGATCGAGCAGGTACTGCACGGCCCACTGGCCCATCGCGTAGTGCGGCAGCTCGATCGTCGTAAGGGTCGGGCGCAGCTGAGTTGCGATCACCTCAAGATTATCGAACCCGACGATAGCGACATCGCCCGGTATGGCCAGGCCAAGCTGTTTGGCGGCGTCGTAGGCGCCCATGGCCATCGAGTCGTTGTAGCAGAACAGCGCGGTAGGCCGATCGGGCATCTGCAGCAGATCGAGCGCGAGGCGGTAGCCCTCGGGGGCCACCACCGTGCCAGCGCGCACCAGGTTCGGCTCGAACGGCACGCCGTAGGAAGCCAGCGCCTGCTTGTAGCCCTCAAGGCGGCCAAACATCGCCGGCAGCGGGCCGATCTCGTTGAGGAAGCCGATCCGGCGATGCCCCTTGCGCAGCAGCAGCTCGGTGGCCGAGCGCCCGCCCTGCACCTCGTCGGGCACCACCGAGGGCAGCGAGCGGTCGGCGGCGTAGCAGTCGAGCAGCACGGTGGGAACCTGCGCAAGTGCGGGCGGCGGCACAACCTCGCGGTGGTACATCGTGGCGTAGATCAGGCCCTCGACCTGGCGCTCGAGCATCATTTTGAGCCCGGCCTGCTCGATCTCGAGGTTATTACTCGTATTGATCACCAGGAGCATATTCGTATGCTCCCAGGCTGCGTCCTGCGCACCCTGGATGATCTTGCCGGCGTGCGATGATGTGGCGATCTCGTCGGAGATCAGGCCGATTGTGTGCGACGCGCGCATCCGCAGGCCGCGCGCCAGGGCGTTTGGCTGCCAGCCGAGCTCCTCAATCGCCGCCCATACCCGGTCGCGGGTTTCCTGGGGAATGTTGATGTTCGGCGTGTCGTTTACAACAAACGACACCGTCGTCTGCGAAACGCCAGCCGCGCGCGCGACATCGTACATCGAGGGCGGCTTGCGCCTGGTGCTTTTGCGCGATGTAGCCATGGCTCTCTCAAACTACAGCACTTACGCAGCCGCCTGCGGCATGGGCTTGTTCTGCCTGCGGCAGCGTGGCAGTGCGCTTTCTTTGGTGCTCAGAAGGTGGCGCTTTGCGCCACCTTCTGAGCACCATCCGTGAAAAAGTACCGCTCTGCCGAAGGCAAAAACGCGCACCGCGTACGTCCTGCCAACTACAACCATATAGGTAATAATTAGAATTATTAATTGGAATTACTATAGCATCAACACTTTCGATTGTCAAGCTCACCGCGCCTGCCCTCGGGCTTCGTGCAACGTCGGCCTCGCCCCACTCCCTTGATAAACGAAATTTCAGGGGCGACATTGCCGCCCCCGCGCACACCGTAAAGCAAGTGTTCTGCCGGATGTGGTATAAAGGGCAAGCACACAGAAACGGAGCATGTCGACGATGACGACCGAATCCCAACGCACACCCGGCACGCCGCCACTCCTTGCGGACCCCGTGCGGCGGCTTGTCTCGCTGCTGGATGCTTCTCGGCTCCGCTGGACGATCGGGCTGGCCAGCGTGCCTGGGGCGGGCAAAAGCACGCTGGCGGCGCAGCTGGCCGCCGAGGTCAACGCGCGCACCGCGCCCAACACGCTGGTTGCGCTCGGCATGGATGGCTTCCACCTCAGCAAAGCGCAGCTGCGGCAGTTGCCAAACGCCGCCGAGGCCTTTGCGCGGCGCGGCGCGCCGTGGACATTCGACACCGACGCGTTCCTGCGGCGCCTCCACGACCTGCGCGCCGCGGCAGGCCGGGCCGATATTCCCTGGCCCGGTTTTGAGCACGAGGTGGGCGATCCGGTGGAGGCCGCGTACGCGGTGCCTGCGTCCACGCGCCTGGTGCTCGTCGAGGGCCTGTACCTGCTCCACCGCGCCGACGGCTGGGAAGCGATCAGCGCGCTGTTCGACGAGCGCTGGTATCTTGATACGCCGCTGGAGCTAGCCCTCGAGCGCCTGGCGCTTCGGCATATGCGCGCCTGGGGTATGGCGCGCAGCGAGGCCGAGCAGCGTATCGCGAGCAGTGATCGGCTCAACGCCGAGCTGGTTCTGGGCAGCGCGCGCTTCGCCGATTGGCGCGTGCTCTGCCGGGATCAATAGCCGCTACATTATGATGGGTCGGCTGCGTCGCCCCAGCCGTGTATCGGCCGCCATACGGTCGTTACCGCTCGCCGGTGAGCGAGTATCGGCAGGGCAACTTGCAGGGCCAGCGCAAGAAAAGCCTGTACGACCAGATCCTGCTCTACAAGCAGCGCTGCGAGCAGATGAAGCTGGCGACGAATATTGGCGTGATCTCGGCGATCATCTTGATCAGCACACTGATAACCGGGGCGCTGTACACTGTGTTCCGGCAGGCCAAACTGCTGAAGTATGTGAGCAAGGAAACCGGCCGAGGAGAGCCGCAGGTAGGCCCTAAAACACCACAGCGCCGACGCAATAGCGTCGGCGCTGTGGCTGAAGGGCAATGGCATCCATCACAGCGGTATCAGTATGCCATGGCTCGGCTTGCGTGTCGTGCTCAAAACGTGATCGAAAGCGGCTCAAATGTGTACTACCACATCTGGCTGGTCACGTGCTGTATGTGGGTGCGGCTTTGCCGCCCGAGCTTTCGCGATGCCCTACCCGGCTTCGCCGTACAGAGCAAAAGAAAGTGATCAAACCAAGTTGGTATAATGCCTTCAGAAAGCCTTGGTGCCGGAGACGGGACTCGAACCCGTACGGGGTTGCCCCCAACGGTTTTTAAGACGAAACAAAGAGATGGACGGCGAAGGCCCGGATTTAATCGGGGGCATTCTCATGCTTAGCGTGAATGCGACTCTACTGTCAGTCGCGGACTGTGAATGACTCGGCATCACTCAGTCCGTAACTCAGTCAAATCTTCGCACTCACTCTGATATTCGACATGGATAATCGACACGTATGTCGGTTATCCATGTCGAATCCTTATGTTTAGCTAGCTCAAGAAGAAGCGCATACCCTTCTTCTTTCCCCGTGCGACCAGGAGACCCTTGGCGACGAGGTCTTGCAAATCGCGCAACCCCATACGGTCTGTTGCGTCGGTTGCTGCGCAATACTCAGGGGTTGAGATACTGCCGCGCTCTCGAACTACCTGCATCCCAATGAGCTGGCGTGCATTCAGCTCATTCTGCTCCTCAACCTGCTGTCCATTGCGAAAGGTGACCATGAAATCCAGGTGATCGCTGAACTCAGGGTCAGGCAGCCCCATCTCCCGCATCTGCGTCACCATGAAGCGAATGCCAGAGCCTACCCGCTCCATGTAGCCCGGGATATCACGCAGAAACCCCGCGAGGATCTCGTTGCGCGGCACCGATGTCGCCCGTAGTGTAACGATGTCATCGATAGTCAGCTCGGGCGGGAGTGCCCCCGGGCTGCGCACCTCCACCCGATCAGGAAACATGAATACTCTTACCGTCTCACCACCACGGCTATAGTCCCGGTGGACGATAGCATTCACTACCGCCTCACGAAGCGCCTCGTACGGATACTCCGGCTCATCTTCCCGGTAGAAGCCACGAATGGTTGCACCGACCCGGATATACTGCCGCAGGAAACCGCTGGCTTGATCGATGAGCTCAGGCAGTGTCCCACGAAAGTTCTTGCGATCGATGTAGCGCCGCACCCCTAAGGGATCAGCGTACTTGATGCAGACGACCTCGCTTTGGGGCAATGATAGTTGCGGATCCAGCCCGAACATTAAGATGCCTGCATTGGTTGGTCGAAGCTGGTTATTCGCAGGATCTTTTGCCGCTGCTTTAAGCCCCGGCAACAGATCCACCGCCTCGCCGAGGCGTCTTCGGTTTCGGCTACGTTCTGCGCGATAGGCAAGGTAACGCTCGACGGCCTCAAGATCGAGATCGTCGATGGTCATCCATTCCGGGCCAATGATAAGCTCCCACCGTGCCAGGCCTGACGCATTGAGATAGGTCTTGATCTCCTCGACTGACAGTGGCACCGTATTGGTACCGCGCCGCACATAACACGCGCCGTCGTACTGATAGAGGGTACCACCGTTTTGTGGTATCTCGACCGTCAGAATAGTGGCACCGTCAAGCGCCCAGGTCTGCACACTGGTTTCGCTGAGCGTGACGGCCGGCTTGATCATGCGCGCTGCCCGGAGGACGACATCGTTGGTCAAGCTGGAATTGCGGATACCGACTATAGCCTGCGTGGCGTCTTCGATGCCGAAGATGATGATGCCACCGGCACGGTTATTGGCAATGCCGCACATCCGCACGGCAATATCGACCGGACGGGCGGCGCTGCTTTTGAACTCGACAGTCGCTGTCTCGCCCCCGGCAATGAGCTGCCGCAATGTTATTTCATCCATCGCGTCACGCTCCAGCTGAAACGAACGCTGATCTGGCACAAACGCAGGCATCATAGAACGGGTGCGCTAGCCTGTCAACCGTATTCCTGGCCTGATCGGCGACCGTGGTGAGCTTGGCTTGTTTGTCGCGTGATACGCGACGGTAGGCGAAGTGTTGTTCATCCATTGGTTACTCCTTTTGCTTGGGTTTGTTGAAATACAAGGGGATTGGTCGGCCTGGGGAAGTGGCCGAGGGGAAAGACGGAACGATATGAGGGATATCGCTCAGGGGAAGGGGGAAATATATATGAGATTATTGGGGGCATCATCAGCGCATACCTTTCTGTATGCCGTCTAAAATCCAGTCAACGGGCGCATTATGGGGCACCAGATCCAAGAGATAGGCCAGCATGTAGAGCACAATGACGACGTCAACTAGCAGGAGAAGTATGATGCGGGTCTTCATGTGCCGCCTCGCAGCTTCCGTAAAATCTCCAGGAACCAGCCATACATCGTGTGCTGATTGGTGTAGCCGGTAGCGAAGGCGATAAAGTAGGTAAGGATGATGAGAACCATGACAGTCATTACAATCGAGCAGCCGCTTTCCAGGCGTCTATTGTTCATGTGTCTCCTCCTGCCGAGAATCTTAATAACCCGTCTTGCGACGGGCAGGAGGAGTCAGCGTTTCCTGCTACGAGGGGCTACAGGGTATGGTAGAATCCCGAACGCGGTAGCCGGTGCTGACTCCACCTGCTGCCGTATGGGTAGTAGGGAGCTGACTCCTCCCTGCTACCCGCGGCTACTATACCACCCGGTCATGAGGCTCGCAACATTGTGAGTCGATTCACATGTTCCCTTTTTCACGAAGATGAGAATCATCACCGGCCCTTGGCGCGCCGAATTTTCGGCTGGTGCCAGAGGCTACCACAAGGCACCTTCCGATAAAAAGGGTGTTCCATCCCACCTTGCCCCACCGCTCCCTACGGGCTGCCCCTGGTGGGGACGCGGCGGGACGCTTGCGCGCCCTTGATATCAGAGCCTTCCTCTGTGGCTGCCAGCCGCTGCGCCGAAAATCCTGTATATGCGCCAGCGGGCCTTGACCAACCCACTCCAAAGAACGTAAGGACTGAGTTGTGACAGTAGTTGTCACACGCACCTGATACACTGCGCTTAGCGCAAGGCCGCGCGACGGTCTTGGTTTATGGCACCTTTAAAATACCATCCATTTTCCTACATGTGGGGCATCCGCCGCATATGGTATACTATATATAGAATAACACGCGGTTTATCCCTAGGGTAACCGAACCCGGCGAGGTACATTTGCCCTGTCGGTCACATCTTACGCAGGAGCATTACTATGCAGACCATGTCCAAATATTTCGAGGATTTGCGCAAGGAAATCGAGCCGAACAAAGAGCGGAAGGAAGAGGCGCAGAAGGCTGATGACCCGGTGCGGGAGCACCTAGAGTCCCACGAATGTTTTGCCGACCGCCATGTGACGACCTTCCTCTACGGGTCGTATAAGCGGAGCACCGCTGTTGGCGATATCAAGGACGTGGATATTGTCGTCGTCACCAATTTCACCATTGACGATGATCCCGTCGAGGTATTGGACGAGCTGAAGGACGCTCTCGCCAAATTGTATGACGAGCCGGATTTATCCGATCAGCGGCGATCAATACGGATAGACCGGCCGTTACCGGATGTGCCAGACTCCGAGCTCACGCTTGATGTTATCCCCGCTATCTATCAGGATGAAGACGATCCTGATGGGCCGCTGTGGGTACCTGATCGTGATAAGGAAAAATGGATTCCCAGCCACCCGAAGGCGCATATTCAGTACGCGAGCGATCTCAATGCCCAATCCCACCAGGAACGCGCGTTCGTGCGGCTCACGAAGATGATGAAATCGTGGTGGAAGTACCAGTTCGAAAAACGTAAACCAGGCGTCGAAGGACACGAACGGAAACCCAAAGGGTTTTGGATTGAGGTAATGACCGGCGAGTATGCCGATTTGACCCGCGAGTCCTACCCTGAAATGATCGTCGCGGTGCTGGAGAACGCGTTTGCAGCCTTCAAGTCCTTTCGAACAGACGGTATCATTCCCGACCTGCCAGATCCTGGCCTGAAAGACTACTCCGACCCAGAATACCGCTCTGTGAAAACCTCAATGGACGAGGACGAATTTGGCTTTTTCCTCGATGTCTTGGAAGAGTCGCTTGGCTGGGCGCGTGAGGCGCTGAATGCCGGTAGCGAATACGAGGCATCCCAGTCCTGGCGAAAATTCTTCGGTGACGTGTTTCCGCAGGCACCAGATGACCGGGCCAATAGCCTGTTCACTCCTGCCGCTGCGCCGGCAGTGGGAACCTTTCCCAACCGGCCGGTGATGCCACGCAACAAACCGGAGGGGTTCGCGTGACCTACATCTGGTTTCGGGAAAACCAGGTACGGCTGGCGAGAGAGGTAGCCGCTGTCGAGCAACTCCGAACATCATCTCAGTGGCTCATTCATGCCCAATGGGCCACTGATAGGCACCTTTACCTTGACGCCGTTATCCGTGCGCACGGCCACGATTACCCTGTGCGTCTGGACTACCCTGCATATTTTCCTGATGTGCCGCCTACTATTCGGCCAACCAACGCGCAGTTTCGCTGGACGAGCCACCAGTATGGCGGTATCAACGGCCCGCTGTGCCTTCAGTGGGGGCCGGATACGTGGCTGCCTGAGGTAACAGGCGCTCAGGTACTGGAGAGCGCCTATGCTCTGTTCCACCAAGAAAACCCCATGGGGCAAGGGCATGCTGAATATGCGAACCCTGCACCCTCGCGCCATCATCTTGAAGCAGGTCAGGAACTCCGCTTCCAATGGGGACGGTTCTACGTTGGCCAGCAGCTGGTATCGGTGTTACAGGCCCAACCAACCGGCACGTTGGGTATCGTCAGGTTCTCAGCATCGGCTCATGACAAGATCTGGTTTGTGCTGGTACACGAGGTAGAGGTGCCAGGCGAGCTGCCGACGCTTGTTGATGACTCCATTCCCGCATTCATTCGTGGGGAGAATGACAAGAACCTTGATCTCGGCGTCTTCTTTCAGACGAACCTGGCACCCGAGGCACTCAACGAGATTTCGCTTGCCTATCACCTCAGAGGACTGCTCTGGCAAAACCGGTTTGATATTGGTATGCTCTCGAAAGAGGTACAGCCCAACGCGCTGGGGCTCACCACCCGTCCGCTTGGCGTGTTTGTGCTCGACAATACCAATGCAATTCATTTCTTTATGCTCTTGAATGACAAGGTCTACAAGCTTGGGGCGGTGCATACTGCCGTGAATGCGGGAGTACAACGAATGCCAGAGTATCTTGAAGGGTTAGCGGAGAAGTCGATTGGTATCGTGGGCCTGGGTTCGGCCGGCAGTAAAATCGCCATCTCGCTCGCCCGTATGGGTGCCCGTTCGTTCTATCTCGTGGATTATGATGTATTCTTGCCGGAGAACGTCGAGCGCAACGAGCTTGACTGGGGGAGCGTGGGCGAGCACAAAGTCGATGCCGTGCGCGAGCAGCTATCGCGCGTTAATGCAAAGATCGAAGTGGATGTATCATACTTACACCTCACTGGCCAGGAGTCGAACGCTGCGGTGGCGCATACCATCGAGCAACTCAGCCGACGCGATATTATCATTGACGCGACGGCAAATCCGGCCGTGTTCAATGTCTTGGCCGCAGTCGCAACCGCTGCGAATAAGCCGATGGTATGGCTGGAGGTGTTTGGCGGCGGCACCGGTGGCCTAATAGCACGAAGTCGACCAGGCCGCGATCCAGAGCCTCGCCGTATTCGGCAGGTGTACAAAGACTATTGTGACGAGCACCCTGCATCACAGGGTGCGCAACTCGATAATTATGCAGCAGAAGACGCCGAAGGGCGCGTGCGGACGGCTTCAGACGCTGACGTCAGTATCATCGCGGCTAACGCGGCTCGTCTGGCAGTCGATACGGTTTTAGAACGTGACCCATCGGCCTATCCCTATTCGTTATATCTGATCGGTCTTGAGCCGTGGTGGGTGTTCACGCAGGCGATGCATACCATCCCTATTCCAACCGAACATGTGCGTCAGGAAGCGCCGGCGGCTGAGCCCGCCCCAATAGATGATGAAAAAATAAGAACACTTATCAGTGAGTTGATAGACAGCGCCCATGCCGATGCAAATCCAGCTACCCCCTAATGCTATGCAACGCCTGACGACCGCGCTTGAGTGGGCAGGTACCCGTGAGATCGGTGGCATTCTCATGGGCGAACATATCAGTGAGAATGTGTTTCGCGTGAAGGATATGACCATCCAACAGCACGGCGGCAGCTTTGCCGCGTTTGTGCGTATCGTTCAGGATATCCTGACGCCCCTTACCGAATTCTTCCGGTCTACCAACAATAACTACACGCGCTTCAACTATTTGGGAGAATGGCACTCACACCCATCATTTGTGCCCGAGCCAAGCGGCCGAGACCGCGAGACAATGCGCGGCATTATCAATGACCCGGAGGTGGGCGCAAACTTTGTGGTTCTGATGATTGTAAAATTAAGCCAGACCGGCCAGCTTGACGGAACCGTCACGGTGTTCCACTCAGATGGCGCGGAGTACCAGGGTGAATTAGTAATTGAGAATGAATATGGCCAAGCGTAAAGCTCCTGTGACACCATCGCTGCTTGAGAGCGCTTCACGCGGCGGCGACATCAATGAAGGAGGCATTGCATTTCAGGCCGCCGTTGTCATGGGACATATTCCGCGCTGGATTGCGATGGAAGGCTTCACCTCGATGATACGCGAGGCCATCTTTGATGCCGAGGCCAAGTTCTTTGTACCCGGCCGCGGCTACGTCAAGGAAGCCATCGAAGTGAAAGACCATTCCCTTGCGCCGGCCGAGTTCTGGGCCGAGATCGATCGCTTCAAGCAGGTTGAGGCCGGAAGTCCGGGGAGCTATGAGTGGTTTACGCTTGCCTCAACTGGCCTGTCAGAGAACCTCCACCCGCTTCGTAACAGCCTGAGGCGTGTTCGCGACCCATACGGCTTTTACCGTGACGACCCAACAATTTTCGGCAACTCGTATGCTGAATATGTGCAGGTGGTACGGCAGCTTGGGCGACGTGATGATGATGCCGCCTTTCTATTTGGTCGCGTACTCCTGCAAGACGACCTCAGCTTAAACCGGGTGCATGGCAAGGCTGTATTCAAGCAGGAACTTTTCGACCATCTACCCGAGCAACGCGATGTGTCCGATCGCATTCTGGAGGATATCTACGCTCATCTTGATGTGTTTCTTCAGAGCAGGCGTAATCAGACGATTACCCGGCGCGAGGTTGAGGAGCACCTTCGCGAGCGGGTGCCTGCTGAGCGCCGCCAACCGCCGCAACCGGTGCGCTTATTTACAGCCAAAGACGATACGGCAGTGGATACCCGTGTCATTCACTTCGCTTGGGCACCGTTTTTCGGTGGTGACGCGCGTGATATACCCTACCCAGAACCAGAGATTTGGAATGAGCAGCTCGTCGGCGCATTACGGGCAACCAAGGCGTGGATAGTGGAGCATCGCGACGTGCGGCGCGTCCGCTTAGATGGTGCGCGCAGATTGTCGCCGGCTGTTGCGATTGGCTTTGTGTTCTCGGCTGTTGCCGGCTTTGCAGTTGATATGGTCAATCGCGGGGCAATCTGGCCGACCGATGCCCATGAGACGTCAGACACGCCTGCTTATCCGCTCACGGTGGGCGGTTCCTTTGAGAGTGTCCGAGGCGAGCGCCTTATTGTCACGGTGGGTATCTTCCGCGAAATTGTGAATGATGTTGAGGCAGATCTTGACCGCTTAGGTCTGGCGGCTTTGCCGACTCTGCATATCCACGGCGCGCAGGCCATAGTGTCACCCCAACAGTTGAACCGTATCGTGCGCGATATGAAAGGTCATATTTCACAGGCTCAACGCCTGACGGGTGCCCGGCAGATTGATCTATTCCTGGCAGGCCCTGCACCGCTTGCTCTGTTCCTAGGACACCGCCTGAACGCAACAGCAAATATTCAGTGCTATGAGCAGGTACAGTCAGGACAGTACGTTCCGACCTGCTATCTTTCGTAACGAAGGCGGCTGGCGTGACCGCAGGGGTTGACACTACGCAGGCCCTCAAAAAGGCGTCCCCGCCAAGATGAAAGCTGTTGTTCTCACGTGCGTGATGTTACGCGCCGATAGAGTATTGCTTTGGAATAACGGGAGCCATACAGCACGAGTGAAGTAGTGGCCCTCGCACTATACTCCCTCTGAATCAGCTATATGTCATAACCAGATGTATTATAATGTTCATCATTACCCCGAGCCTGTCCCTCCAACGTGTGGAGAACTGAGATGGATCCAAAAGAGCGGCAAGCGCATCTGCGACGACTTGGGTTTCTTAAAATTCAAGCTGCCGAGCAGGGATACCATACCCCTCCCCACATTCTCGCCGAGATCGAAGATATACAGAGACTACTGGGAATAGATAGCTCGTCTTCGCGATCCGCTGATGAAGGTGTGAATGCCGAGCGGGTGCCAATTGCGCCGGAACATATACGCGAGATTAGTGTTCTACTGACTAAGATTCATACCAAGGCGGTGCTGCTGGTCGAATGTCTGGTTCTCGGACTCCTTCTCGCGCGTCGCATTGCCAGCGAGGAATTGGAAGAGTTTTGTTATCACGAGCTCGTAGGATGGAGCGGCGTTGATAGAGACAAAGTCCCACCGTATCGAGCTATTCCCGGGTACTTTGAGCCGCTCGGCTTTATAAGGCGATTTTTCAGTAATCCTCCTCGTAATCCCAGCTGCGAATTATTGATAAAAGAGCCTATGCCTGAAGTTGAAAAGAATATAGCCGTTGTAGTAGGGCAGGTACTGTCAAGCTTCTTCGGAATGAAGGCACTTGCGTCCGGTGAAGACTTCATGAGGGTAGACAGACAGTGGGACGATGTATCGACTCACCATACGATAGATAGGAGTGCGGTACGAGTGTATGCGAAGTTATCCGATTATGAGATTATACGCGGTGCTGCCAGAGAATATTTAAATGTGCTATTGCTACAGATACTACATCGATGAGGCAATTTCACTTAGGGCTTCGAAGCCGCATTATTCACGTAGCGATAGAGTGTTGCCTTTGAGATATGGAGGGCATCAAGGATATCCTGAATTGCGGTTGTCTTATCCTGATAGAGTTTCTGAAGCAATCCTATCTTGTTCTCATCAAGCTTTCGTGGTCGCCCTCCCTGTCGTCCTCGCGCCCGTGCTGCGGCAAGTCCGGCCTTCGTTCGCTCGCGAATAAGGTCTCGTTCAAACTCTGCCAATGCTCCAAACACATGGAAAATGAGCTTCCCGCCGGGGGTTGTGGTATCAATGCTTTCGGTGATGCTGCGGAAGCCCACGCGAAGATGTACTGGTGACTCGCGAGATCATCTCTGCCGGAAATCTGTTGGGAATCGACGTGCTCGATCATCTCGTGATCGGACAGGGACGGTTTGTGAGTCTTCGCGAGCGTGGTCTCGGGTTTGGCCCTAGCTGTCGCGGTTCGTCATGGCTATCTCGCGCGCAATATGGCAGTCGGAATTGAATTACCGCAAGTACGTCCACTCGCCATACAGCCATTCGATTTTGCACAGACACGCGCGCTGCTTCAAGGGCTGGAAGGACATCGCTGGTACGCTCTCTATCGGCTGGCGGTGAACTTGGGGCTTCGTGAGGGGGAGTTGCTTGGTCTCACATGGGAAGATGTTGACCTGGAGCGCAGCGTACTGCGCGCCCGTCGCCAACTCCGGAGGGTGAATGGACCCAATGGCACAAAGGTATTTGTGCTCCAGACGACTAAGACGAAAGCCGGTGAGCGTATCTTAACCCTCGATGGTGACCTCGTCGCGGTGCTGCGGGAGCATATGCGCAATCAGGTTGAGGAGCGCCGGGTGCTTGACGGACAATGGGAAAGCACGATGAACCTCATCTTTGTGACGGAGACGGGGGCACCAGTTCATAGCTCCGACCTGATACAGCACTTCAAGCGCCTGCTCAAAACATTGGAGCTGCCGAAAATCCGCTTCCACGACCTCCGGCATACCGCAGCAACTTTGATGCTCGCCGATGGTGTACCGCTCGTAACCGTCTCGAAAATCCTGGGCCATAGCTCGCCGGCGATAACCGCGACCATCTACGCCCACGCGCTCGATGAGTCCAAGACCGGGGCCATTGCCGGGCTCTCGCAGAAGCTGCGGGGAGCACCTGCGGCTACCACTCAGTCTACTACTCAATCACCCCCCGAAACAGAACCCGCGCCTCCTGACGGAGAGCGCGGGATTCCGCATTCTGATGTGGTGCCGGAGACGGGACTCGAACCCGTACGGGGTTGCCCCCAACGGTTTTTAAGACCGTAGCGTCTGCCATTTCGCCACTCCGGCGCGGCGCCCTCATCATAGCATGCCGCGCGGGCCGGGGCAATAGCCCGGCTACACCAGCATGCTCAGCGCAAGCACGATCACTGCGAGCGGCAGCCACGGCACGCCGCCCAGCCCGCTGAGCGCCAGCAGCGCCAGCAGGATGGCCACGATCGCGAGTATCTGCCGGTAGCTCGGCCGCCGTCCGCGCCGCCGCGCCATAGCTGCCTCCTGCGCTACTGCCGGTTCGCCAGCGCGAAGATCAGCTCGGCCTCGCAGGCGAGCTGGCCCTTGACGGTGGCGGTGCCTTTGCCGCGGCCAATGCCCATGCGGATCTTCTCGAACTGCACCTCGAGGCGCAGCGTGTCGCCGGGGCGCACCGGCCGCTTGAAGCGCACCTTGTCGATCCCGGCAAACAGGCCGATTTTGCCCTTGTTCTCGGGCAGGATCAACGCGGCCACCGAGGCCGTCTGCGCCAGCGCCTCGACGATCAGCACCCCAGGCATGATCGGGAAGTCGGGGAAGTGGCCCTGGAAGAACGGCTCGCCGATCGACACCAGCTTCTCGCCAACCGCGCGCACGCCCGGCTCGACCTCGAGGATCCGGTCGATCAGCAGGAACGGGTAGCGGTGCGGGATGATGCCCATGATCTCTTGCGCGTTGAGCATATGCCTTCCCTTCGTGATGCGCCTGCGGCGGGCCGAACAACGCGCGTATGGTAGCATTGCCCGCCGCAGGCGTCAATGCGGCATGCTTAGGAGCTACGCACTTGCGTGATTCGGCTTCCTCAAGCGACGCGATTGAGCCTGCGGCAGCATGGTATTTTTACATCTTCTGTGTCCATTTTCCGCGCGGAGCGCGGAAAATGGACACGATAGGGAGGATGGTTCTGCTCTGCCGAAGGCTGAGCGCGCTAACTGCGTTTGTCCTAATGGTATTAGCCCTCGACCGTCACGGTGCCGGCGGTGCCGTCGACCGTGACCAGCTGGCCGCTGTGGATGGCGCGCGTGGCCGATCCCGCCGCCATCACCGCCGGGATGCCATACTCGCGCGCGACGATGCTGCTGTGGCTGAGTGGCCCGCCGATGTCGGTGACGACTGCGGCAGCCTGCGCGAACAGCGGCGTCCAGGCCGGCGTGGTTGTGACGGCTACCAGCACATCGCCGGGCCTGAGCTTGCCGAAATCGTCGGGGCCGAATAGCACGCACGCCGGCGCGGTCACGCGGCCGCCGCTGGTGCCCACGCCGCTCAGCACCAGCTTGCCGTCTTGGGTTTTGGCCGGGCCGCCGTGCATGAAGCGCGCCCAGCGCGAGTTCTCGGGCAGCAGCACGGGCGGGCTGGCCCTGAGCGCGGCCTGCCACTGGGCTTTGCGCGCCGGGATGCGCCCCGCCAGGTCGGGCAGCGCGATGCCGCGCTCGAGCGCCTCGGCCAGGCCGATCACTTCGGCCTTTTCAAGCCAGTAGATCGCGCCTGGCTCGGCGACCGCCCCGCCCTCGGCGAAGCGCCGGCCCAGCTCAGCCAGCATGCGCCGCATCAGCGGGTGGCCCATGCCCATGTCGAACAGGCTGTCTTCGCGCATCGGCCCGGTGGCCTGCGCCCAGCGCAGCAGGCCGGCAAACCAGCCACGGCGCGGCCAGCCAACCCGGCGCATTACCGCCTGGGTAGCTTGCTCGCGCGTCGCGGCGGCCTCACGCTCGCGCTGGTAGGGGTCGCCGGCCGCTCCTGCCACAAAGGCTTTGAACGCGTCGAGCACCGGGCCGGGCTGCTCTTGCGGCGTGGGGTTAGCGAAGTCGAACTCGTAGGCGGTGCGGCCGAACTGGTGCAGGTGGCGATCAAAGCGCGCGCGCCACTCGGCCCACGCGCCGCCCGGCAGCCCCGCCGGCGCCTCGGCCTGGCGCCGGCTCAGCTCCGCCCTGTACAGCGCCAGGAAGTCGATCTGCTCGAGGTTCAGCGACGGATAGCCGCCGTCGCGGGTCACGTCGCCGACGATCCGACGCAGGTAGGGGAAGATCAGCCGCGGGCATTCGATCATCAAGAGCGGGTGCATCTGCTCGGGCGGGATGTTCTGCATCAGGAAGAGCCCGGCATAGTCGAGCTCGAGGATGAAGAGCTGCGCCTCGCCGACCCGGCTGTCGGCCTTGATCTTCAGTCCGACCTCGAACCGGTCGGGCCCGCGCGACTGGGCGTCGAGGTTCACCTGCACCCTCACGTCCGGCTTGCCGTCCGACGACGGCAAGCCCTTCTGCGCCGCGATATTCTCGAACGAGAGATCGCGGATGTACTGGTTGACGATCTGGATGCGCGGCGCGGCATCGGCGCCGTTGGGTTCGTCGGCCATCGGGGCCTCCTCCTGTCGGATGGTCGGCCGTGGGTCTAGCATGGCCTCCGGTGGCTCACAACGCTCGGCGGCCGCGGGTCAGCCCTGTGGCCGAGTCCAGCCGGAGGTGCCGCGCCGGGCGGCGGACGCCGGCTCGACGACCTCGTACTCGGCGTCGATCGCCTCGCCGGCACCGGCAGCGCGCCGCCGCTGCGGCCGCACGTAGCCCGCCGCTTGCACGGTCACCCGCGAGGCACCCCAGCGGATCAGCAGCCGGCGCACCGCCGGGATCAGCAGCAGGATTCCCAGGGCGTCGGTGAAGAAGCCCGGGATGATCAGCAGCATGCCCGCGACCAGGACCAGCGCCCCGTGCGCGATCGGCCCCCGCGGGTCGCCGCCCGCCTCGAGGCTCGCACGCAGCCGGTCGAGGCTCGACAACCCCTGCGCCCGCATCACCGCCGTTCCAACCACCGCCGACAGAACGCAGAGCAGAACCGTCGGCAGCACGCCGATCAAACCGCCCACCGCGACGAACAGCGCCACCTCGATCAGCGGCACCGCGAGAAAGATCAGCAACAGCCCCCTGGCCATGCCCGAATCCCTTCAATTCGGGGTGGTCCGATGGACTTCGGCCCCCCGAGACCTTACATAGGAACGACAACCATGGGCCGCCATCGCCTGGGTCGGAAAAGTTGGAAGGTTGGACGATGGGCTCGCAGATGATCCAGATCATAATCCTCGCCGGCATCGCCCTGTTCCTGATCCTGCGGCTGCGCAACGTGCTCGGGACCCGCGAGGGCTTCGAGAAGCCGCAGGAGACGCCGGTGCCGCTGCCGCCCCGCGCGCGCGACCGCGCCTTCGACGTGATCGAGGGCGGCTCGACCGACCCCGACGTCGCAGACTTCGCCGATCCCGAGAGCGCCACCGGCGCGGCGCTGGCGGCGATGAAACGCATCGACCACGACTTCACCGTCGCCGACTTCACCCACGGGGCGCGTGCCGCCTACGAGATGATCCTGATGGCCTACGAGAACGGCGACCTCGACACCCTGCGCCAGTACCTGTCGCCCGAGGTCTACGAGCCCTTCGCCAAGGCGATCGAGGAGCGCCGCGCCAAGGGCTATACCGTCGAGGCGAGCTTCGGCGGCGTGCGCGAGGTCAAGCTCGTCGAGGCCCGCTTCGACGCCGCGACCAGCGAGGCCGACATCACCATGCGCTTCGTCGGCGAGTTGACCTCGGTCGTCCGCGACCCCGAGGGCCGCATCGTCGAGGGCGCCCCGAACGAGCTCAAGCAGCAGAAGGACGTCTGGACCTTCACCCGGACCATGACCTCCGACAATCCGAACTGGCTCCTGACCGGAACCGGCGGCTAAGCCCCGCCTCCATGCCATGGCAGGCCGCGGGCGCCGGAGCCTGACCCCGGAGGAAGGCCGGCTCTGGCACGAGGTGACTGCCAGCGCGCGGCCGCTGCACGGGATCTCCACGCCGGACCTTCCGCCGCCCGTCGAGCAGGCGGTCCTCGCGCTTCCGCCGGCGCCCCGCCCGGAGCCGGC
>CALLYN010000445.1 GCA_937858455.1 uncultured Kouleothrix sp. | reverse complement strand
GCCGGCCTGCAGCACGAAGTCGCCCACGTCGGTACGGTAGCTGCGGCCCTCGCGCCAGAGCGCCACGGTGGTGAGCCCGAACTTGCTGCGGAAGCGCAGATCTTTCAGCGTCTGGCCGATCGCCGGCGAGCGCGGCGCGATCAGCACCTCGGTCAGGTGCACTGGCAGGCCCAGCCGGCGATCGTGCGGCTGCACCGTGCGGCCGATCGTCGTGCCCTGGCTGGCGAGCTGGCGCACCCGGTCTTCGCGGCCCAGCACCAGCAGAATATCATTCGCGGCGATCATGTCGTTGGGCGCGGGCGGGATGCGCGCCTCGCGGCCGTGCCAGATCGCCAGCACCGTGGCGCCAAGCTGCGCGCCGATCACCGAGTTGGACAGCGGCTGGCGCACCAGCGGCGAGTCGGGCTGTACGCGCACTTCCCACAGCCGCTCGGCCAGCTGGTATGTCTGGCTCAGGTCGGCGATCGGCATGGTCGAGCGCACGACCGACTCGCGATCAGGCAGCAGGCGGCGGCCAACCGTCAGCATATAGCCGGCGCCTGCCAGCGCCGTGAGGCCGCCGATCGGCAGGAAGTCGAGCATGGTCAGCGCGCGCTGGCCCTGGGCCTGCAGGCTGCCGCTGATCACGATATTGGCGGTGGTGAACAGCGTGGCCATGCCGCCGAGCAGCGTGCCGAAGGCCAGCGGTATCAGCAGCCGCGCCGGCCGCACTTGCGCGCGGCGCGCCACGCTTACCGCCGCCGGAAGCAGCACTGCCCCGGCGGCGATGTTGTTCATCGCCAGCGAGAGCAGCGCGCCCGCCAGCATGAACACGGCGGTCATGCGCGCTTCGCCGCCGCCGCCAAGCCGCGCGAGCCTGCCGGCCAGCCACTGCACCACGCCGGTGCGCTCGAGCGCTGCGGTGATCGCGAACAGCCCGACGATCGTGATCACCGCGGGCTGGCTGAACCCGGCCAGCGCCTGGTCGGGGCGAATGATTCCGCTGAGCCCGAGCGATAGCAGCACCAGCAGCGCTACCAGGTCGGGGCGCACGCGGTTGCTGACGATCAGCGCCAGCGTGCAGCCGACAATTACCAGCAGCGCGATCTCGTTCGATGTGAGTGTGGGCATCGATCCGCCTTTACATTCGTGGCCGCCCTGCGGCTCACCGGCGCTCCTGCGCCTGCCGGGTATTGTAGCACGCGCGCCGCGCGGCCATGCCATTTGACGCAGCCCCAATTTGCCGCTACAATAAGCAGGTTCAAGCGCGCGTTTCGCCGCTTTTTTGTGTCTAGCAGTAAACGATTGCTATGTTCGAAAGCCTTTCCGACCGCTTACAGACGGTCTTTCAGAAATTGGGTGGCAAGGGCAAGCTCACCGAAGACGATGTCCGCGAGGGCATGAAACAGGTGCGCCTGGCGCTGCTCGAAGCCGACGTCAACTTCAAAGTTGTCAAGGATTTTGTCGCCAAAGTCACCGAGCAGGCGATCGGCGAAGAGGTCACCAAGAGCCTCACGCCAGCGCAGCAGGTGGTCAAGATCGTCCACCAGGAGCTGATCACGCTGCTGGGCAGCGCGAATGTGCCGCTGATCGAGGCTAAGCCCGGCCCAACGGTGCTGATGATGGTCGGCCTGCAGGGCTCGGGCAAGACGACGCTCTCGGCCAAGCTGGCGTTGTTTCTGCGCAAAAAGGGCAAGCGCCCGCTGCTGGTGGCCGCCGACGTGTACCGCCCGGCCGCGATCACCCAGCTCGAGTCGCTCGGCAAGCAGCTGAACATCCCGGTGCACTCCGAGGGCACGCAGGCGCGGCCGCCCGAGATCGCGCGCAACGCGCTCCAGCGCGCGCGGGCCGAGGGCCTGAACTATGTGATCGTCGACACCGCCGGCCGCCTGCAGATCGACGACCGCCTGATGGAAGAGCTTGAGGATATTGTCGCGGCGGTGAACCCGGCCGAGAAGCTGCTGGTGGTCGACGCCATGATCGGCCAGGAGGCGGTGAAGGTCGCCGAGGAGTTCAACCGGCGCGTGGCGCTCAGCGGCGTGGTGATGACGAAAGTCGACGGCGACGCGCGCGGCGGCGCGGCCCTGTCGGTGCGCGCCGTCACCGGCGTGCCGATCAAGTTTCTCGGCACCGGCGAGAAGATCGATGCCAATACGCTCGAGCCGTTCTACCCCGAGCGTCTGGCCTCGCGCATCCTAGGAATGGGCGACGTGCTCTCGCTGATCGAGCGCGCCGAGCAGGTGTACGACGAAGAGCAAGCCAAGAAGATGCAGAAGAAGCTCGTCAAGGGCTCCTTCGACTTCGAAGATTTCTTGGGCGCCATGCAGCAGATGCGCAAGCTTGGGCCGCTCCAGCAGATCCTGGCGATGATCCCGGGCATGAGCCAGCTCGCGCGCGACGAAGAGCTTGTCAGCGAGAAGGACATGAAGAAGATCGAGGCGATCATCTTCTCGATGACCAAGCAAGAGCGCCGCAACCCCGATCTGATCAAAGGCCGCCGCAAAGAGCGCATCGCCAAAGGCAGCGGCACGCAGCTGCAGGATGTCACCGCGCTGGTCAGCCAGTTCAAGCAGATGCAGCGCATGATGAAGAAAATCGGCGGCGGCGGCAAGGGCATCGACCCGCGCGAGCTGATGCGAAGAATGCGGTAATGTCTGTACACGGCAATTGCAGATCGCTCTGCAAGCTACAAGCAATTAGGGAGGCAAACACACAATATGGTAGTCATTCGTCTCCGGCGCACTGGTAAAACCAAGCAGCCTAGCTATCGCCTGGTGGTCACCGACAAGCGCTCGCCGCGCGACGGCAAGTTTATCGAGATCGTCGGCCACTACAACCCGGTGCGCCAGCCGAAAGAGCTGGTGGTGAAGAACGAACGCGTGCGCTACTGGCTTGGCGTTGGTGCGCAGCCATCGGATACAGTGGTGCGTCTGCTGAAGCAGGTTAATGTGCTCGACGCCGCCGGCAAGGTTGTGGCCGAGGCTCCTGCCGAGGGCTAGCGCCGCTCGATCCCCGCGACCGGGCGCTCATTATCGAGGTTCTATGAAAGCACTGCTGGAGTACATGGCCCGCAACTTGGTCGATAACCCCGAGGCTGTGCAGATCCGCGAGCGCGTCGGGCGCTATACCGTCACCTACGAGCTGACGGTGGCGCCGGACGAGACGGGCAAGGTGATCGGGCGCAGCGGGCGGGTGGCCAAGTCGATCCGCGATCTCATGAGCGTCGCGGCGGCGCGCCAGAACAAGCGCGTGCACGTCGATATCGAGTAAAAGGCTTTACGCCCTGCCTGCGACAGCTCGGTGATTGGGTATTGGCGTTGTGCGCCAACTTGATCATCGTGTGTGCGGTTTTTCTGCGCTGTGCGCGGAAAAGCCGCACACGTCCAGAAGGCTGAGCACGCCAACTGCGTAAGCCTTTAGATGCAACAGAAATACCGCTCTGCCGAAGTGTGTCGTTTACACTATACGCTTTGCGAAGCGCACAGTGTAAATCTGCTATGACCGAACAAACCCCCACACCCGACAACACCATCCTGGTTGGCCAGATCGTCGCGGCGTTTGGCGTGCGCGGCCAGGTGAAGATGAAAGCGATCACCGACCAGGTCGACCACCTGCGCCGGCGCATTGGCACGCTCTACCTTGGCCCGAAGCTGCAGGCTTACCAGCTCAAGCGCCTGCTCGAGCATAAGCCGGGTCTGCTGGTGCTGACGCTCGGCGGCGTGACGACGCGCGAGCAGGCCGAGGATCTGCGCGGCCAAGAGGTGGCGATCCTCGAGTCGCAGGCCGCGCCGCTCGCCGAGGGCGAGTACTTCATCCACCAGCTGTATGGCCTGAAAGTGCTGACCGAAGCCGGCGACGAGATCGGCACGGTCGGCGAGGTGCTCGAGACCGGTGCGAACGATGTGCTGGTGGTCAAGCGCCCCGGCCAATCCGATGGCCTCATCCCGATGATCCACGATGTCGTGCGCGAGCTGGACACTGCCGGCGGGCGCGTTGTGATCCATCTGCTGCCCGGCCTGCTCGACTAGCCTGCCTGCTCCGAATACTACATCCGGCCGATCACTTGCTTTATGCAAGCTTTCGGGGGCAGCTTCGCCGCCCCCGAAAGCTCGCATTTCAATGCCCTGCGAATCCGGCAAAGCATTGCAAAGCGAAAGCGATCAAACGGTTTCGCCATCATGCTACGAGCGCCGTCAGCAGCCCGCTCGCCCCCAGCGCGATGCTGAATGCCAGCGCCGCGAGCGCCAGCAGCGTGTAGTAGACGCGCTCACCAGCGGACCAGTAGCGGCGCTGCCAGGCCAGCACAGCCCCTGCCAGCACCACCAGCGTCAGCGCGCCGATCAGCGGCGCTAGCGCCAGTGCCGGCAGCGCCGCGCGCGGGAAGCCCAGGTACAGCCTCACCAGGCCGTCGAGGCCGCCCGCAAACAGCGCCATCGCCAGCCCGATCACCAACACTAGCCCGAGCAGCGCCACCAGCGCCAGCGCGGTACTGGCGAGGCGCGCCAGCCCTGGCCGGGGCGCAGGCCGCCGGCCCGCGATCAGCCGGATCAGCCATATGAGCGGCCAGATCAGAAAGAGCGACAGCAGCACCACCAGCGCGACGCCCAGCACAATCGGCCACTGCAGGTTGCGGCCGTTCAGCCAATCGAGCACGCTGGCTGCAGCTGGCGTCATAACTGTGTTCGCGCTGGTCACAAAAGCCGGCGGGCCGAGCGTGGCGATGCAGTTTGCATCGGGGGCACGCGTGGGGTCGCGCCAGAACGCATCGGCGATCGTGCGGGCGCAATCGGCGGAGTTTAGCGCGCCGTGGCCGGTGTTTGGAAAAGTAAAGCTGTAGCTGTGCGGCAGCGTGCTCGCGGCGGCCGCGGCATATGCCGGCGGAGTGATCGGGTCGAAGCGGCCTGAAAGGACCAGCGTGGGAATTGCGCTGTTCACAGGCGCATCAACCGAAGGCCCCAGGTCGCGCACGCCCCAGCTGCCGCACACCTGCTGGGCAAAAGCTGCGTCGGTGCGCGCGTCTTTGGCGAAGATCGGCCGCAGATCGTCGGTCTTGATATCTTCGACACGGTAATCGGCATCCTCGGCGCAGAGCACCGAGTAGTACATCCCGGTGCTCACGGTGCGATCGAACACAAACAGCGGCATGAGCTTCGAGAAGAACGTGAAATCGTCGCGGCGTGCGGCGTCGATCGCCGCCGGCAGCATAGGCACCAGCTCGGTGGCGTAGATCATCTGGAACAGCGCGCCCTCGAGCGTATCACCGTCGAATACCGAGCTGTAGGTCTTGTGCGTGTCGGGGTCGGTCAGCGGCACGCGCGCGGGTGTCTGGTTCAGGCGCTCGATCTGCTGGCTAAGCATCTGCTCGAGGTTCGGGTAGCTGCTGTTGCAGGCCGGTTCGGCCGCGCAGGCTGCGAACAGCTCGCCAAAGGCGCGGTTGGCCGAGCGCGCTACGTCGGGCACGAAATTGATGCTGGTCGGCACCACGGCGTCGATCACGACGCTGCGCAGGCCCTGCGGGTGCTCGCGCATGACGTGCTGGGCCAGCAGCGTGCCATACGATACACCGTACAGGTTGATCTGATCGTAGCCGAGCGCCACGCGCAGGTCGTCGACGTCGGCGGCATTCTCGATGCTGTTGTAGGCCGCCAGGTTCACGCCGCTGTTGCGCAGGCGGTCGCGGCAGGCGGTGAGCATCTCGAGGGTCAGCTGGTTGCTTTCGGTGCGGCTCAGGCGCTGCTCAAGCGTGCGGTCGAGCAGATCGTGCTCTTCGGTGCAGGCCAGCGTGGGTTTCGAGTACAGCGTGCCGCGCTGGTCGAACAGCACGACATCGCGGTTGGCGTGCAGGCTTTGCGCGGTGGTGAGCACGATCTGGGCGTAGGTATCGATCGTCGACCCGCCGGGGCCGCCCTGAAGCATCACGATCGGGTCGGGCTGCCGATCGGCGCTGGTGCTGCGGATGATCATCACCGCCAGCTGGATGGTCGGGCCGGTGGGGTTCTGGTGCAGCTCGGGCACCCTGACGTAGCCGCACTCGACATCGCGGCCTTCGGCCGCGCCATACTGGGCTACATTGACCATACACGGCGCGCTGCTAAATGCCGCCGTGCGCGCCTGAGCCCGCGCCGGTGGCGTATTTCCAAACAGCAGGCCCAGCAGCACGCATACACACATGAGTTGACGCATATATTCCTCTATGTACCCTCGCTCAGCGGCATTATACCAGGGGATCGCGCGGATCGGGGCTTGGTTGATTTTTGCCTCGGCGCGTGCTAGAATCGACGGTGCAGGCGTGAGCCTCGCACGCCCGCTCTTGATCTGCCAGCCTATTCTCACGACCGCCAGCTTCGCGAGAACAACCAGAAGAAAACGCATGCCTCAGCACACCCCTTCTTCCGTGCGTAAAGCCAAACTGCCAGGGTTCGACTCGGAGGCTACCCCGGTTCTCGGGTTTGGGCTGGGCCTGACGGGGCTGCTGCTCGGGCTGAAGCCGCGCCTGGCCGCCTGGCCGCTGGCGCTGACGGCCGTAGCAGCGCTGCTGTACCGCGACCCCGAGCGCACCACACCGGCCGAGGCCCGGCAGGTGTTCGCGCCAGCCGACGGCAGCGTCATCGGCGTGGAAGAGCTCTACGAGCATCGCTTTTTGCACACCGACGCGGTGCGGATCGCGATCGCCGCCTCGCCGTTCGACGTGCCGGTGCACCGCAGCCCGCTCGCCGGCACGATCGCGTACCTGGAGCACGTGCACGGCGAGAACCGGCCGATCTGGGATCTGCGCGCCGCCGATCAGAACGAGCGCCAGTATATTGGCATCAAGAGCGAGTGGGGCCCGATCATGGTGCAGATCATCGGCGGGCCGCTGGCGCGCCGGATCACCCCGCAGGTGGCGCTGAACCAGCGCGTGCGCGCCGGCGAGCGCCTCGGTGTGGCGCGCTTTGGCGCGCGCGCCGACCTGCTGCTGCCCTACGAGCTGATCCAGCAGCTGCCCCCGGTCGGCGCGCGCGTGAGCGCCGGCCTTTCGCCGATTGGGCGCATCGCGGAGCCCTGAGCCGGCCGAGTGAGGCCGCTGCATCACTCGCCTGGCTCAGCGCGCTTGCGCATTGGCGCGCCAGAATTCGGCGACGCGCCGGCCGAGGGCGCGGTCGCGCCAGCGCCGCCACACGCCCACCGGGTAGCCGCTCATTTTCGCCAGATCCCCGACGAGCCGAATCACCGGGATGAGCGCTGCGGCGCGGGCTACCTCGCCTCCGCTGAGCGCGGGCGCGCGGCGCAGCAGCCGGCGCAGTGGCGCGCGCGTGTAGGCCA
>CALLYN010000444.1 GCA_937858455.1 uncultured Kouleothrix sp. | reverse complement strand
GGATGGTGGTGTACGATCACCCCGACACGCCGGTCGAGATGCTGATCTATGTGCAGAGCCCGCCCGACGTGCCGCTGATTGTGCGTGATATACGCACCCTGGCGATCAACCTGACGCGCAACCAGCGCACCGCCGACGATCCGACCGGCGGCCACAGCATGCCGCTGATTCTTGACGCCGGCGACGAGAGCAGCGAGGGCAGCCTCTCGTGGCCCTACCAGTGGTACCTGCGCGATTTCCAGCGGATCGAGAGCCGCAAGGCCGATTTCTTCGCCAATGCCACCGCCGACTCGTTCCTCGTGCCGGTCGACCGCAACCAGCCCGACGGCGAGAAGCAGATCGCGCCGGTGGTGATGGTGTATGTACCCCACATCACCGACGCGACGCGCCAGGCGCTTGAGGAAAACTATGTCAAGCGCTACGACTCGAAGCTGAACTGGTACTTCCCCGAGGGTGACCTGAGCGGCTGCGACCCGACTCAGCCAGGCTACAAGCGCTTCTACTACAACAGCAGCACGCGCGCCCAGGCTAAGGCCGACCCGCAGTGCCAGAGCCTGAACATCGACAGCCTGCCCTACGAGCCGTTCTACGCGCCGTTGGTGTGGCCGTTCCGCCCCGAAAATCTGACGAAGGTGAAGAACTACCTGCTGTATCGCGAGCTGCCCGACCCGCTGCAGATCTACGGCCGCGATATGCAGGTATGGGTGCGCAAGGATCTGGTCGCCAGCGGCGAGCCAGCCGCCGGCGGCACCAGCACCAACGGCGCGGTGAAGCTCGTGTCCGAGCAGGTGATCGGCAGCCCCGGCAATGGCGCGGGCCAGCTGACCGACCCGCGTGGCATTGCCGTCGACGCCCAGGGCAATATCTACGTGGCCGATACCGCCAACCACCGCATCCAGGCCTTCGACGCACAGGGCAAGCCGAAGTTCGCGGTTGGGTCGGTGGGCAATGGCCCCGGCCAGTTTAACGAGCCGCGCGGCGTAGCAGTCGACGCTCAGGGCAATATCTACGTGGCCGATACCTGGAATGCGCGCGTGGTGAAGCTCGACGCGTCGGGCAAGTTTGTGAAGAGCTGGGGCACGGGCAACGACATCGGCAATGGCCGCAGCGCCATGATGACCGACGGCACCGAGGCGGGTAATAACGCTGCGCCGCTCGGCTTCTACGGCCCGCGCGGCGTGGCGATTGACTCAAAGGGGAATATCTATATCGCCGATACCGGCAACAAGCGCGTGGTGGTCACCGACAGCGAGGGCACATACCTGTACCAGTGGGGCCACGGCGGCAATGAGCCGGGCGCGTTCAACGAGCCGATCGGCATCGCGATCGATGCGCAGGACGACGTGTATGTGGCCGATACCTGGAATGGGCGCGTGCAAGTGTTTGGCCGCGACGAGAGCGGCAAAGTGATCGCTACGCCGAAGGCTACCTGGCGCGTGCAGGGCTGGCAGCCCAACACCTACGACGATCCGTTTATCGCCGCCGGCGCCGATGGCCAGGTGTTCGTGAGCGTGCCCAGCCGTAACCAGGTGCTCTATGCTACCATCGCTGGCGAGCAGCTGCTGCGCTGGGGCGGCAAAGGCTCCGACTTCGCCTCGCTGACGCTGCCCAGTGGCGTCGCGGTGAGCGCCAAGGGCGAGGTGTACGTTGTTGATCGGGGCAACAACCGCGTGATGCGCTTCAAGATGCCGAATTCGGGCGGCTAGCCTCGGAAACGCGGCGGGGCGCCTCGCAGATCCGCCCCGCCAAGCAGGATGATTATAAAAGGTGTGCGCGAGGGGTTATGCCCCTCCC
>CALLYN010000443.1 GCA_937858455.1 uncultured Kouleothrix sp. | reverse complement strand
CCTCTCCACAATCCAAATCGTCGTGGCAGTGACTACCATCCGGGATCCGGTGATTGTGACGGCCAGCGATTGTCTCACGAAGTCCGTCAGGGTCTACAAGACGTGATGGACGCAGAAGCGCGTAGCTGAATGGAAGCCGGAATACCTGGCTACCGACGAGCGGATCCGCGCTCATGTAAGCGCCCATGGCCGGGTTGTAGATCCGATGCCAGTTGTACGCCATGTACTCCGGATCGAGGTACTGCCCCGGGAACCCGAACGCCAGGTACGTCGGGTCGGTCCCTTCGCTTTGCAGGATCTCCTCCGCGTCCGCCCGGTCGTCGAACGGCGCGTACTCCTTCGTCCACACCACCGTCTTCGCCGAATTCGTCACCCTCCTCGGCTCTCCCAGCAGCCCCACGTGGATGTTCTTGACCTGGCTCCCCGTGTCGTCCTTCTGGCCCGTGTACGCGACGTGGCTCTCCACCAGCGCGATCGGCGCCCCGTCCAGCCACACGTAGTCCTGCATCGGCCGGCTCATCGCGCAGCTCGGCGGCCCGGCGTCCGGCGGCGCCGTGCAGAACGTGCAATCCCCGGGTCCTTCACACCCCACTTCCGTCATCAGGTTCCCGCCCCCGTCGTGCCAGAAGTCCTGCGGCTCCCCGTCCGCCGACCGCCTCGTCCTCAACCACCGATGATCGTACGCATGCGCCGACGCCAGGCTCGTGTGCCGCCCCTCCTCGTCCAACCCCAGCGGCGCCGACCACTCCTCCTCCCAACCCGTCGTGTACCCCTCCGGGTGCTTCAACTGCGTATACGTCTCGATCGCCCCGTTCGCCGCTTCGCGAGCGAACACGCGCGGGGTGTGCGCGGGATGCCAGCCGACGCGGATCATGTCAGCCAACCGGTGATAAGTCCCCGAAGTTAGGTAAACCTGCTCGGTGTCGCTGCCGGCAAGTTTTTCCCGGTGTTCTTCTGTTGTGTCGGTAAAAATTTCAAAACCAATGTCCTGCTCTGGATGGCTCTGTTTCATGCGCATTACCCGTGCGCGAATCTTGTCCCATCGAGACAGCAGAGCTGCTTCAAATGCGTTCCAATCGTCGTCGGTGATACCAGGTGGTGGAGGCGGAACATCGTTCATAGCATCAGTATGCGGAAAGAACAGCCCTTGTCAAGTAACCAGATCACCCGCCTGAACTATTACTCGACGAGTTCAAGGTCGGCGAGCGCGTGAAGGTCTCGAAGCGCGAGGGCTACTGGCAGAACGGCGCCGACGGCAAGCCGCTGCCGTACCTCGACGGGATCGAGTACATCGACCTGGGCAACGACCAGACGGCCTACGTGGCGGCGCTGCAGGCCGGCCAGATCGACACGATCTACGACCCGACGGTCGAGACCTTTCAGACGCTGCGCAACGACAAGAAAGTCGTTGTCGAGCCGATCGCCACCTCGCAGGTGCGCGTGCTGCGCGTGCGCGTCGACCAGGATCCCTGGAAAGACAACAAGGTGCGGCAGGCGCTGAAGATGACCCAGAATCGCCAGAGCATCCTCGACAAAGCCTACTTCAGCCAGGGCGTGCTCGGCCACGACATGCACGTTTCGCCGGTGCACCCCGACTACGCGCCGGTCGATGTGCCGAAGTACGACCCCGAGGGCGCCAAGAAGCTGCTGGAAGAGGCCGGCGTGAAAACGCCGCTCGACGTCAAGATCTCGGTCGGCACCGGCTGGACCGACATCGTGGCGTATATCGAGACGCTGAAGGAAGACGCCAAGCCGGCCGGCTTCAACATCATCCTCGACACCATGCCGAACGCGTCGTACTGGGACAAGTGGACTGAGACGACGGTGGGCGTGACGCCCTGGACGCACCGGCCGCTGGCGGTGATGGTGCTGCCGCTGGCGTATATCGCCGACAAAGACGGCAAGCCGGTGCCCTGGAACGAGAGCCGCTGGGTCGACCAGGAGTTCAGCGACCTGCTGAAGAAAGCCCAGGGCACGCTCGACCTCGAGGCGCGCAAGGCGATCATGAAGGACATCGAGCGCATCCAGATGGAGCGCGGCTCGATCGCGATCTCGTGGTGGCAGAGCGTGTGGAACATCTACAGCCCGGCGTTCCAAAACCTGAAGGCCCACCCGACGCACTACCACATCTGGCGCGAGGTGTGGTACGACCCGGATAAGAAAGCCTAAGTACAGGCTACCGCAGGTTCGCCGAGCTTTCAGACGAAGGACGAAAGACAGAAGCCGAAACAGCGCCGTCTTTCGTCTTTCGTCAAGCCCGGTTCGGATCTGTGATAGCGTGCCACGGCGGGCATGGCAGCGAAGGTCGTTGTCATGCTGAACGAAGTGAAGCATCTCTCTGCGTTACAATGATTACCGCCAAGATGTTTCGCTTCGCTCAGCATGGTAATGCGTGACGAGGCGCTCATGGTCAAATTTCTCATCCGCCGGATTGTGTTCCTCATCCTCACGCTGTTTGTCGTCTCGATCGCGATCTTCGCGATCTCGGAGCTTGCGCCAGGCAACATCGCGATCAACTCGCTCGGCAACACGATCACCCCCGAGCAGGAGGCGTCGTTTAACGCGCAGAACGGCCTCGACCAGCCGGCGGCGACGCGCTACATCCGCTGGATGATCGGCAGCGACTGGCAGGCCGCCGGCGTGGTGGGCACGCAGGTGCAGCGCTACTACGACGCCACCAACAACCGCTACAATTGGTGGGGCGTCGACGCGGCCGGCACGCTGTACCAGAACTTCACCGACGACAGCGAGACCATGAAGCGGATCGAGCTGCTGCCCGGCGGCGACCGGCGCGAGGTAACGCTCGGCCCCGAGGTGTGGAAGACCGACGCGAGCGGCCGCCAGATCTTCTGGGGCATCGACCGCGAGGGCCACGCCGGCATGTGGGTGCGCGGCGAGCAGATCGAAACCTGGACGCCGCAGAAGGCCGGGTGGACAACCTCGAAGGGCGCGCCGCGCGCGTACATCCCGCTGCAGTACGGCCTGCTGCGCGGCGACCCGGGCGTGTCGTTCTTTACGCGCCGGCCGGTGGCCGAAACGCTGCTGCCGCGCCTGCGCAACACGCTGTTTCTGGGCGGGGCGGCGTTTCTGATTGTGATGCCGCTGGCGCTGGCATTGGGCGTGCTGGCCGGGCTGAACGAGGGCCGCTGGATCGACCGGCTGCTGTCGATCGGCAGCCTGGTGGCCACCGCAACGCCCGAGTTTGCCAGCGGCGTGTTTCTGATCCTGGTGTTCTCGACCTGGCTGGGCTGGTTTCCGGGCGCGGTCGTCACCACCGACGAGAGCACGCTGTTCCAGCAGCCGAAGATGCTGATCTTGCCGATCATCACGCTGACGCTGATCGAGCTCGGGTATGTGCTGCGGATCACGCGCGCCAGCATGATCGAGGTGATGCGCACCAACTACATCCGCACCGCCACGCTGAAGGGCCTGCCGCGCTGGCGGATCGTGTTTCGCCACGCGCTGCGCAACGCGCTCATGGCGCCGATCACTGTGATTATTCTGCATGTCAACTGGCTGATCGGCGGCATTGTGGTGGTCGAGACGCTGTTCGGCTTTCCGGGGCTCGGCCGCTACATCCTCGAGGCGGCGCTGTTCAAGGATGTGTTCGCGATCGAGGCTTCGGCCATGGTGCTGGTGATCATCGCGGTGAGCACGCAGCTGTTTGCCGATATTATTTACACCTACCTGAACCCGCGCATCCGGTACGCGTAGCGCGCCACGGCGCGCCGCCCCAACGCAGCGTGTTGGCAACGGCTTACACTGGCGCTGCACTGAGCCTTCGGCAGAGCGGTACTTGTACCATTGGGGTGCCTCGATGTTGCACTGCGCGCAAACATCGAAGCACCTGAGATACCGGTAAGTACCTTGCTGCCGCAGGCAAAAAAGGAAAGCTCTATGGCAGCGATCGAACAGACGACACGCATCCCCGCGCCGGCGCGGCCCTCGCGCTGGGCCAGAGTTCGCGCCACATTCGGCATCCTGGCGCGCTCGCGCACCGCTATGGTCGGGCTGGCGCTGGTGAGCTTCTGGGTGATCGTGGCGCTGTTCGCCGACACCTGCCTGTTTACGCCGGCCTGCTGGGTTGGCGGCGACGACTACCAGGCCACGCCGCTGCTGGCGCGCTACTCGCCGCTGCAGCAGTTCAGCGGCGCGAGCCTGCAAGGCCCCTCGGCCGAGCACTGGCTCGGCACCGACCGCCTTGGGCGCGATTTGTGGGCCCGGCTGGCGCACGGCGCGCGGATCATCCTGCTGCTGGCGCCGATCTCGGTGGGCATGGCGCTGCTGATTGGCGGCACGCTCGGGCTGCTGGCGGGCTACTACGGCGGCCTGATCGACGAGTCGGTGATGCGCGTGCTCGACGCGCTCATGGCCTTCCCGCAGATCCTGCTGTACCTGGTGATCATCGCCGCGCTCGGGCCTTCGGCGCTGAACGTGGTGCTGGCGATCACGATCGCCGGCGCGCCGGGCATCGCGCGGCTGGTGCGCAGCCTGACGCTCGATATCAAGACGCGCGACTATGTGGCGGCGGCGCAGACGCGCGGCGAGAGCCCATGGTACATCATGTTCGTCGAGATCCTGCCGAACGCGCGCGGCCCGATCCTGATCGACGCGATGCTGCGGGTGGGCTACGCGGTGTTCGCGATCGGCACGCTCGGCTTCCTCGGCCTGGGCCTGCCGCCGCCCTCGCCCGACTGGGGCAGCATTGTCAACGCTGGGCGCAAGTTCATCCAGGCCGGCCACCCCTGGGACGCGCTGTGGGCCTCGGCCGCCACCGCCATGCTGGTGGTGGGGCTCAACCTGCTGGCCGATGGGCTACAGGAGGAGCTGGGGCGATACCGCTAAGCAGGCAGCAGCGGGTAGTGCGATTCTCTTTTTTCTGGTGGGTGGCGGCTACCCGCCAGAAGGGAAGTGCGGGGGCTATGCCCCTCGCGCGCCCACTTTTCAAACAAGCTCGTAGGACGTACGCAGTTGGCGCGCTCAGGCTTCGGCAGAGCGCTCCCTGATTCCGTAGAAATGTGCGGTTTTCCGCGCTCCGCGCGGAAAACCGCACACAAAGATGGCTGAGAACCACCGCATCTTGGTGTCTTCGTGTCTTGGTGGCTACTTCTGCCGATCGCCGACAACTTACTGCTGCTTGGCAAAGGAATCTGTGCATGAATCGCGCTCCCGGCAAAATGGATCAGCCAGTCGTCAAGGTCGACAACCTGGCGATTGCCTACGAGACGCGTAATGGCGACGTGAATGCCGTGCGCGACGTGTCGTTCGAGATCTTCCGGGGCGAGACGCTCGGCCTGGTGGGCGAGTCGGGCTGCGGCAAGAGCACGGTGTCGTACGGGCTGGTGAACTACCTTGGCCGCAACGGCAAGATCGTCAAGGGCGACATCGTCTTCCAGGGCCAGTCGCTGGTGGGCCGCACGCCCGAAGCGCTGCGCAAGCTGCGCGGCGACCAGATCGCCATGGTGTACCAGGATCCGATGACCTCGCTCAACCCGGTGCTGCGTATCGGCGAGCAGATGGCCGAGGTGCTGACGGTGCACCGTGGCATCGGCCAGGCCGAGGCGCGCGAGCGCTGCGTCGAGATGCTGCGGCGCGTGTATATGCCCGACCCGGCCAAGGTGCTCGAGCGCTACCCGCACCAGATCTCGGGCGGCCAGCAGCAGCGCGTGGTGATCGCCATGGCGCTGCTGAACAACCCGGCGCTGCTGATCATGGACGAGCCGACCACCGCGCTGGATGTGACGGTCGAGGCCGCAGTGCTCGACCTGATCGCCGACCTGCGGCGCGACTTCGACACCGCGATCCTGTTCATCAGCCATAATCTCGGCGTGATCGCCCGCGTCAGCAACCGCGTCGGCGTGATGTACGCCGGCGAGCTTGTCGAGCTGGCCGATACCCGCGAGATCTTTGCCAACCCGCGCCACCCCTATACCCAGGGCCTGCTGCGCTGCGTGCCGCGCCTGGGCATCGACAAGGCCGGCAGCCAGCTGTACCCGATCCGCGGCAGGGTGCCCGCGCCCGACCGGCTGCCGCCCGGCTGCGTGTTCGAGCCGCGCTGCGACTACGCCCGCGACGCATGCC
>CALLYN010000442.1 GCA_937858455.1 uncultured Kouleothrix sp. | reverse complement strand
CAGCCCAGCGTCGTGTCGTACAGCGTCTGGTGGCCGGTCGCGAAGGCGCGCTCGGCTTTGGGCAGCGCCCAGGGCGCGCGGCTCATCGACTCGACGCCCGCGCCGATGTAGACGTGGGCCTCGCCAAGCATAATCGCGCGCGCCGCGCCCATCACCGCGTCGAGCCCCGAGCCGCACAGCCGGTTGATCGTGGTGCCGCCGGTCTCGGCCGGAAAACCCGCCAGCAGCAGCGCCATACGCGCGACATTGCGGTTATCTTCGCCGGCCTGGTTGGCGCAGCCCATGTACACATCCTCAACCTCGGAGGGCGGCACGGCGGCACGCTCCATCAGCGCGCGCAGCGCAAGCGCCGCCAGGTCGTCGGGGCGCACGGCGCTGAGCGCGCCGCCGTGCCTGCCTATCGGCGTGCGCACGGCCTCGATGATCCACGCCTCGTGCGGTGTAGCCATAATTTCCTCCTGAGAAGCTGTAGGAAAAGCGAGCGCGCAGGCCAACGCCGCCCCGCGCCTTGCGGGCGCACAGCTTAGCGATTGGCGGCCTCGCCGGCGTGGGCGCGCGCGGTGCGCGCCTGAACATCGCGCAGCACCGCCAGCTCGCGCTCGCCTGGCGGCGGCGTCTCGGCCAGCGTGGCGGCGAAGCGAATCGCCCAGCCGGTGTTGGCCTGCACCTGCTCGCGCGTCGCGCCTGGGTGCAGCGCGGCCACCACCAGCTCCTTGGTAGCCGGGTCGGGCCGCATGATGCACAGATCGGTGATCACCAGCGTTGGCCCGAGCGTGCGGATGCCCAGGCGCTGGCGGTGGTCGCCGCCCGCGCCGTGGCCGAACGAGGTGACGAAATCGACCTTCTCGACAAACGAGCGGCGCGTCTGCGGCATCACGATATACACCTGCCGGCAGCTGCTGGCGATCTCGGGCGCCCCGCCGCCGCCAGGCAGCCGCACCTGCGGCGCGGCGTAGCCGCCGATCACGCTGGAGTTAATGTTGGCGAACTTGTCGAGCTGCGCGCCGCCGAGAAAGCCGACGGAGATACGGCCGCCCTGCAGCCAGTACTGGAACATCTCGGGCACCGACACGGTCGTGCGCGCCGTCTCGCACAGCTCGGGGTCGCCGATCGAGAGCGGCAGCACGTCGGGCTGGGCGCCGATCGTCCCCGACTCGTAGATCAGCGTGATGCCGGGGGCGTGGGTGAGCCGCGCCAGGTTGCAGGCCAGGCTGGGCGCGCCGATGCCCACGAAGCACACGTCGTCGCTCGTGAGCGCGCGCGCTGCCGCGACGGCCATCATTTCGCTGGTGGTGTAGCTCATCATAGTCGCCTATCGTATGCTTGACCAAGCCATTGATTGTTGTGTATCCATTTTCCGCGCTTCGCGCGGAAAATGGATACAAATGCCGCTCTGCCGAAGGCTGAGCGCGCGAACCGCGTACGTTCTAGAACAAATGACTAGCGGGCGTTCTTGGCGCTTAGCTCCTCGTCTTTCATCAAGACATGTTCCTGCATCCAGGCCAGGAACGTCTCGCGCTCGCGGGCGATTGCATCCCACGCGGTGTAGAAGGCGTTGTCGCGCGTATAGTAGCCGTGGGCGTAGGATGGCCGCGCGCCGCCCGACGCCAGGGCGATCGCGCTCACCGCCCAGTGCGGCAGGATACAGCTGTTCGGGCTGGGCGCGCGCAGGTCGTCGGCAATCTCCTCGACGGTAACGAGCGCCCGGCCAGCCGCCAGCACCACCTCTTTCTGCACGCCGGTGATGCCTTCGATCAGCACATTGCCCTGGCGGTCGGCGCGCTGAGCGTGGACGATCGCCAGGTCGGGGCGCAGCGCCGGCACCGCCGCGAGCTGCTCGCCGCTGAACGGGCAGGTGATGAAGCGAATATTCGGGTTTACGCCCACCAGGTCGGAGCCAAGGTAGCCGCGCAGGATGGCGCAGGGCAGCCCGGCCGCGCCGGCGTGGTAGGCATTCGCCATCGCCGCGTGGCTGTGCTCCTCGAGCTCGATCGGCCGCGGCCAGCGGTTTTCAACTGCGTCGCGCAGTCGGTGCAGCGAGCCGACGCCAGGGTTGCCGCCCCACGAGAAGATCAGCTTGCGCGCGCAGCCCATGCCGATCAGCTGGTCGTAGATCAGGTCAGGCGTCATGCGTATGAGCGTCAGGTCACGCCGCTGCTGGCGAATGATCTCGTGGCCTGCCGCGAACGGAATGAGGTGGGTGAAGCCCTCAAGCGCCACGCTCATGCCGTCGTGAACATACCTGCCGATCGCCTCGGGCAGCGATAACACTTCGGTCATGCTATTCTCCGCGTCGTTCTCGAATGGCGCGGCGGCCGGGCCACCCAGCACACTATCCCAGCGCCAGCCGAGCGCCCACTCGGGCACACTATCACTTTAGAAGCTGTTTGAAAAGGGTGGTTTGGAGGGACTTC
>CALLYN010000441.1 GCA_937858455.1 uncultured Kouleothrix sp. | reverse complement strand
GCCGCCGCCGAGCCGACTGCTGCGCCCGCTGCGGCGGCTGCAACCGCCGCGCCGGCCGCCGCCGAGGTGAGCCGCGAAGACACGCTGATCTTTGCCGGCGACCTGACCGACCAGATCTCGATGGACCCGGCCGTGGCCTACGAGTTCGGCGGCATCCAGGTGGTAGGCAATATCTACCAGACGCTGGTGACATTCACGCCCGACAGCGCCGACATCAAGCCGTGGCTGGCCAAGAGCTGGGATATCAAGCAGGGTGCCGACGGCTCGACGATCACGTTTAAGCTTGATGAGAAGGCCAAGTTCTCCAGCGGCGCGCCTGTCACCGCCGCCGACGTGGTGTACTCGTGGAACCGCGTGCTCGACCTGAATAAGTCGCCGGCGTTCCTGTTCTCCGATATCGCCGGCCTGAAGAAGGACAGCTACCGCGCCGTCGACCCGCAAACCTTCGAGGTGAAGCTCGCGCCCACCACCAGCCCGCAGGTGTTCCTGTCGATCCTCAGCTTCACGATCTCGGCCCCTGTCGAGCAAAAGGTCGTTGAGGCTAACGCCGGCAGCGACTTCGGCTCGACCTGGCTGAACGACCACTCGGCCGGCAGCGGCCCGTACGTGCTGACGAGCTGGGAGCGCAACACGCAGAACGTGCTCGACCTCAACCCGAACTACAGCGGCACGCCGCCGGCGTTCAAGCGCGTGATCATGCGCAACATCCCCGAGCAGGCTAACCTCCAGTCGGCGATCGAGACCGGCGACGCCGATATCGCTCAGGATCTTGGCACCGAGCAGGTGAAGGCGCTCGAGGGCAACGCCGATGTGACACTGGTGAAGGCCAGCCTGACGCAGCTGGTGTACCTGGGCCTCAACGCCAAGTCGCCGCCGCTCGACAAGCCCGAGGTGCGCGAGGCCATCCGCTACGCGATCAACTACGACGAGCTGAACACGCTGCTCGGCGGCAGCGGCAAGATCGTGCAGGAGATCATCCCCGACGGCTTCCTCGGCCATACCGGCAACAACCCGTTCAAGCAGGATATCGCCAAGGCCAAGGATCTGCTGGCCAAGGCCGGCGTCAAGCCCGGCACCGAGATCGAAGTGCTGGTGCCCACCGGCCCGGCGCCCGGCGGCCTCGAGAACAGCACGCTGGCCGCCAAGCTCCAGGCCGACATCGAGCAGATCGGCCTGAAGCTCAACCTCAAGCAGATCCAGACGTCGGAGCTGCTGAACACCTACCGCGCGCAGAAGGGCCAGATCGTGCTGATCTCGTGGGGCCCCGACTTCCCCGACCCCGACGCGAACGCCACGCCGTTCACCAACTACGAGGCTAAGTCGATCGGCTGGCGCAACGGCTGGGAGGCGCCCGATGTCGCCAAGCTGGCCAAGGACGCCTCGCTCGCGCCCGACGCCGCTAAGCGCACCGAGCTGTACAAGCAGCTGGTCGACCGCGTGCAGCACGAAGGCCCGTACGCCGTGCTGTACCAGCCGGTGCGTACCTACGGCGTGCGCAAGAACATCAAGGGCTTTGCGTTCGGCCCGATTAGCACGCCGAATGTGTTCTTCTGGACGATTAGCAAGAGCTAGGCGTTCGGCGCTCGGCTGTGAGCTTTGCGGCTTAAGCTGCAAAGCTCACGGCTCAATCGGGCCTAGGCCGCTGCCGCCCGGCCTTCGGCAGAGCTGTATGTGCGGATGTTCTGCGCGGAACATCCGCACATACGCGGAACGGCGCGGCTGCGTAGGCCCTGACACAAAACCACCATGATCCGTTTCATCCTGAGAAGAATAGTCGGCCTGGTGCTGGTGCTGGTTGGCGTGTCGGTTATCACCTTTGCGCTTTCGCAGCTGGTGCCGATCGACCCGGTGGCGGCGGCGCTGGGCCAGAACGCGCGCAACGAGCAGATCGAAGCTTACCGCAAGGAGCTGGGCCTCGATCGCCCGGCCGTGCTGCAGTACTTCAGCTACGCCGCCAGGCTGCTGCAGGGCGACCTGGGCAAGTCGATCCGCACCCGCCGCGCCGTGGCCGACGACCTGCGCGATTTCCTGCCGGCGACGATCGAGCTCTCGCTCGCGGCCATGCTGGTGGCCTGCGTGCTTGGCATCGCGCTGGGCATCCTGGCCGCCATCCGGCGCAACAGCTGGGTCGACGCGCTGGCGCGGGTGTTCGCGCTGGTGGGCGGCTCGCTGCCGATCTTCTTTGTGGGCCTGCTGGTGCTGGCGCTGTTCTACAGCCGGCTGCGCTGGCTGCCCGGCCCCGGCCGGCTCGACGCGGTGCTCACGCCGCCGCCGCGCGTCACCGGCATGTACACGATCGACAGCCTGCTGGCCGGCAACTGGCCGCTGCTGAAGAATAGCCTGCAGCATCTGGTGCTGCCGGCGGTCACGCTCGGCTACTTTTCCACGGCGGTGCTGCTGCGCATGACGCGCTCGTCGATGCTCGAGGTGCTCGGCCAGGATTACGTGCGCACCGCGCAGGCCAAAGGTCTGCGCGACCGCGTTGTGCTGCTGCGCCACGCGCTCAAGAACGCTATGATCCCCGTGCTCACCACCATCGGCATTGTGTTCGGCAGCCTGCTCTCGGGCGCCGTGCTCACCGAGACGATCTTTGGCTGGCCCGGGCTCGGGCGCTACGCCACTACCTCGGCGGTAAGCCTCGACCTGCCCGCCGTAATGGGCGTGACGCTGGTGGCCGCAGTGGTGTACCCGGTGGTGAATATGCTGGTGGATATCGGCTACCACCTGCTCGACCCGCGCATCGGCATCAGGTAAAACACCACACTGCCCTGCTGAACAGGCGGTACTTTTTATATAGCTGGACGCTTTCATGACCACGGTTTCGCTCGATAACACAACCGCCGCGGCTCCTGTCTCGCGCCGCCGCCAGATCGCCAGCGCCCTGCGCCAGCCGGCGGTGGCGGCCAGCGTGCTGATCCTGCTGTTGTTTGTGCTGGCGGCGCTGTTCGCCCCGCTGCTCAGCCCGGCCGACCCGCTGGCCCAGAATGTGCTGAACGGCCTCAAGCCGCCGTCGGGCGCGCACCTGTTCGGCACCGACAAGCTTGGCCGCGAGCTGGTGAGCCGCATTCTGTACGGCGCGCGGATCTCGCTGCTGGTGGGCGCGGCGGTGGTGCTGATCTCGGGCATACTGGGCACGCTGCTTGGCGTGCTGGCCGGCTATGTCGGCGGCTGGGTCGACGAGGCGCTGATGCGCGTTACCGACATCTTCTTCGCCTTCCCGGCGCTGATCCTGGCCATGGCGATCGCCGGCGCGCTCGGCCCGAGCCTGCAGAATGCGCTGATCGCGATCAGCGCGGTGACGTGGCCGGTGTACGCGCGCCTGCTGCGCGGCCAGGTGCTGGCGCTGAAAGAGCGCGAGTTCGTGCTCGCCGCGCGCACCGTCGGCGTGCCCGAGTGGCGGATCATCCTGCGCCACCTGCTGCCGAATATGCTCGCGCCGCTGCTGGTGCAGGCCAGCTTCGACATGGGCGGCGCGATCACGTCGGTGGCCGGGCTCTCGTTTATTGGCTTCGGCGCGCAGCCGCCTACCCCCGAGTGGGGCGTGATGATCAGCGAGGCGCGCACCTATATGGCGACTGCCTGGTGGATGGCCACCTTTCCCGCGCTCTCGATTATGCTCGTGGTCGGCGGGTTTAACCTGCTTGGCGATGGCCTGCGCGACCTGCTCGACCCGCGCCTGCGCGGCCGCTAGAAGTAGAGCTATGTACCATCCTCAGGATTTCGAGCACCACTACGTATCGGTCAATCGCATCCGCATGCACTACGCCGCGGCCGGCCACGGCCCCGAGCTGCTGGTGATGCTGCACGGCTTCCCCGAGTGCTGGTGGTCGTGGCGCCACCAGCTTGCGCTGTTCCGCGATACCCCCGAGCTGGCCGCGCGCTACACTGCCGTTGCCCCCGACCTGCGCGGCTACAACGAGACCGACCGGCCCACTTGGGGCTACGAGCTTGATGTGCTGGTGCAGGATGTTGTCGAGCTGATCCGCGCGCTCGGCCACCGCCGCGCCACCATCGTCGGCCACGACTGGGGCGGTAATATTGCGTGGTCGCTGGCGATTGCGCGGCCCGAGCTGGTGGTGCGCCTGGCGGCGCTGAACATCCCGCACCCGGCGCTGTTCGCACGGGCGATCACCAGCAACTGGCGCCAGCTGCTGCGCTCGTGGTACATCCTGTTTTTCCAGCTGCCGCTGCTGCCCGAGCTGGCCATCCGCGCCAATGGCTACGAGTTCATCGAGCGCGTGTTTGTCGATACGGCCGTCGATAAGTCGCGCTTCACCACCGAGGACATCCGCATCTTCAAATCGGCGATGGCTGCGCCGGGCGCCGCTACGGCCGCGGTGAACTACTACCGCGCGCTCGTGCGCGTGGGCGCGCGCGGCTTGTTTCGCGGCACTGGCATGCGCGTGCACGCGCCAACGCTGATGCTGTGGGGCGAGCAGGATATCGCGCTGGGCAAAGAGCTGACCTACGGCACCGAGGAGTTTGTGCCCGATCTGCGCATTCGCTATATGCCCAACAGCTCGCATTGGGTGCAGCAAGATCAGCCCGAGCTGGTGAACGAGTATCTTCGCGCGTTTCTGGCCGAGGCGTAGCTTTCAGTCAAAGCGCTCGGGGGGCAGCTGCACGAAGGGAGTCAGCCGCTGCACCGAGCCAGCAGCCGCTGCACAAAGGGAGTCAGTCGCTGCACAAAGGGAGTCAGCCGCTGCACGAAGGGAGTCAGCCGCTGCACGAAGCCAGCAGCCGCTGCACGAAGCCAGCAGTCGCTGCACGAAGGGAGTCAGCCGCTGCACAAAGCCAGCAGCCGCTGCACAAAGCCAGCAGCTGCCGCACCAAGGGAGTCAGCTGCTGCACCGAGCCTGCAGCCGCTGCACGAAGGGAGTCAGCCGCTGCACGAAGGGAGTCAGCGGCTGCACCGAGCCTGCAGCCGCTGCACGAAAGCATGCACGGGAGGCAATCGCAAAACTCGTGCGACAGCGAGCGGCGCGGCAAGCAATGGCATTTCCGACCGATGACTACACGCCCTACGGCTACCTCGATGTGCCGGGGCACACCCGCAACCTATCGCCGCGCGGCGTGCTGCGCTCGTACGGCGCCGGGCTGCGCTGGCACTTCCCGGCGTTCGCCGGCATGTACGGCGGCCGGCGCGAGACCTACCGCGCCGGCATGCGCCTCGCGCTCGACGGCGCGCTCGACCTGGCCGACTTCGACGCTGCCACCAGCCCATACCACTCGAAAGACCTGCTTGCGTTTGAGCTGCGGCGCGGCGCCGCCGGCTGCTCGGCTTCGCTTCAGCTGCTGGACAGCCACGTGCTGCATATGGCGATCGAGCCGCGCGGCGCCGCGCGGCTGGCGCTGCTTGCCGAGTACGAGCGGCTGCTCGCGGCCGCGGGCGAGTGGGGCGAGTCCGGGCTGGTCGGCCGCCTCGAAGATGGCCTGCTGGTGCTCCAGGCGTTCGAGGATGGCGACGCATTTGTGATCTGGGCGTCGCGCCCATTCGCCGACGTTGGCGTCGCGGCACAGGCTTCGGCGGCGCGCGCCTGGGCTGCGCTCCCCGCGCCCGGCCTGCCGGCCGAAGGCTTTGTCACGACGATCGGCCGGCCTGGCACGACCGTGGGCCTCTACGCGGCGATCGGCTTTGGCGCGGCCGATGCGCCGATCGACGTGGTGATGGCGCGCGGCCGAACCGTGGCCGACGCGCGGCGGCAGCTCGACGACGCGCGCCCACG
>CALLYN010000440.1 GCA_937858455.1 uncultured Kouleothrix sp. | reverse complement strand
GGGCGGGCGCATGCCCGCGCGAGCGTTGCCGCGCGCTTCGACCCGGCCCCCGCCGACGAGGCATGGGCCGGCGAGTGGCTGGACGCGCGCGATATCGGCGCAGACAACCTGGTTATCATCCACCCCGGCACCGCCGGCCCCGACAAGCTGTGGCTCGCCGAGCGCTGGGCGGCTGTCGCCGATGCGCTGGCGAACGACGGCGCGCGATTAGTGCTGACGGGCGGGCCTGGCGAAGAGGGGTTGGTCGATGCGGTGGCGGCCGCAATGCGCACCCCGGCAATCACACTTGCCGGCCAGACGAGCATCGGGCAGTTGGCGGCGCTGCTGCGGCGCGCTGGGCTGGTGCTGGGCGTCGACAGCGGCCCGCTGCACCTTGCAGCCGCGCAGGGAACGCCAACCGTCCACCTGTATGGGCCGGGCGACGCCGGGCGCTTCGGGCCGTGGGGCGATCCACAGCGCCACGTCGTCATCCGCGAAGCGCTGTGGTGCAGCCCGTGCGGTGTATTCAGCGCCTGCCCGCGCGGGCTGGCCGAGCCCGAGTGCATGCAGCTGATCGCGGCCGCGCGAGTTCTTCAGGCCGCCCGCCAGCTACGCGCTCAGCACCGCTCCTAGGGCCTTGGAAAGTCTCATGCCAAATTCGCTGGTGGGGTTTTGGGGGCGGCTTCGCCGCCCCCAAATTTCGTATTGTGCTGCACGACGTGGCTTCGCCGCGTCGTGCAGCACAATCTCTACGTGATCAAGCGAACAGCGTATCAATCATAAGCGAATCAAAAGTGCCCCGGTCGCGGCACGAAATACCGCGACCGGGGCACACAATCAGGCGCACATACGCGCCGACGCGCTATGCCTGGCTATAGGGCGAAGCCGGCGCGGCGCCCTCGGCCAGCTGCGCGCGCGCCTGGCGCAGGAGCTGGTCGAGCCGGCCGTTGATAATCTCTTGCCACTGCGCCACCTCGTCCTCTTCGAGCGCGCCGCCGCCATACTTCAGCTCCATCGCCATGTCCCAGCCCTTGCGCGCCGCAAAGCGCTCGAGCTGCTCCTGGCGCTCGGCCGGCCAGCGCGTGATGAAGCGCTGGAACGCGCGCTCGAGCACCTTGTTGTTGTCGGGGTTCAGCGCGGGCAGCGCAAACCAGTCGTGGCTGTCGTGCGCGCGGTCGGGCTTCTTCGCCGAGGTGAAAAAGATCATCTCACAGGTGCGGCAGCAGCGATACTCGCCAGCGCCCTCGAACACCGCAGGGTTATTTGCAATCGCGCCGATTAGCATGCGATCAGTAAGCCCCATACTCACTCTCTTCGGCTCGTCGTTCAGCGCGCCGCTCGCCAGGTGCGTCCGGCCGGGTGTAGCAGCGTTTTTAGCATACCATAGACTGGAACGGTTGTATATAGCAGGGTTGCGCGTGCGTTCACCATGTTATAATAGCAGAAAGTTAACACGTCTGATCCGCAGGCCACGGTGGGCCACTAGTGTGTGTGAAAGGTTGCTTACAATGAATCTGTGGCATGATCTGGAACCAGGCCCCAGCGTGCCCGACGTACTCCACGTGATCGTCGAGATCCCCAAAGGATCGCGCAACAAGTACGAGTACCATAAACAAACCGGCGCCTTCAAGCTCGACCGCGTGCTGTACTCGCCGGTGCACTACCCCGGCGACTATGGCTTCATCCCCCAGACGTACTACGACGACGGCGACCCGCTCGACGTGCTGGTCGTCACCAACTTGCCAACCTTCACCGGCTGCATCGTCGAGGCGCGCCCGGTGGGCATGTTCCGCATGAACGATAAAGGCGAGCCCGACGATAAGATCCTGGCGGTGCTGCACTACGATCCATTCTTCGCCGATATTGCCGATTTTTCGGATCTGCCGGCGCACTATCTGAAAGAGGTCGAGCACTTCTTCACAGTGTACAAAGACCTAGAGGGCGCGCGCGTCGAGCCGCTCGGCTGGGAAAACGGCCGCGCTGCCAAAGAGCGCATCAGCTTCGCCGTGAATCACTACTGGGATATGCGCGCCGGGCGCCTGCCTAAGCGCGTGGTATGATCAGTCGTGTATACTGAATGCGAGCAGCGCTGCCGCACGCAGCCCTGGCAGATCGTACAGCCCGGACGTGATCCGCTCGGATCAGGCAGCTGGTAGGAGTACCGTTGGAACGCTCTAGCAGGAGATCGCTCGACGACAACAACTCGCCGCGCGATCGGCGCACCGCCTACTCGGCTGGCGGCGTGATCTACCGTAACCATGGCGCCGGCTACGAGGTCGCAATGATCGCGACAAACGAGAGCCGGCGTTGGGGCTTGCCCAAGGGGCACGTGCGCCGCGGCGAGGCCGCCGAGGCCGCGGCCATCCGCGAGGTGGCCGAGGAGACAGGCCTGAACGGCCACGTGGTGCGCCACCTCGCGACGATCGAGTACTGGTTTCGCGCCGGCTCGACGCGCATTCATAAATACGTCGATTTCTTCCTGCTGCGCTACACCGACGGCGCGCTGGTTCCGCAGCAGGCCGAGGTCGACGACGCGCGCTGGTTCCCGCTCGACGAGGCACTGCGCCTCGCCAGCTTCGACCGCGAGCGCGATGTGCTGGCGCTGGTGTGCCGCCTTGCCGAGGCCGGCGACCTTGGCACCGCGTAGCCCTTACACCCCCGTACGTACAAACGCCTCTCCCGCGCGGGAGAGGCGTTTTGCATACAGGCGCGCCTTGGCTTATACCAAATTCGTTCGATTACTTATACTTTGGTGGGGTTCGGGGGCGGCGCACCGCTCGCAAATTTCTTTTTGCGTTGCGCAGAGCAGTACTATTCTACGTATTGTATGCGGTTTTCCGCGCGGAGCACGGAAAACCGCATACATGAAGATGGAAAAGTACCATTTGATACTAGCCGGAGCCGCCCTTGCTCCCCGATTTGCGCCCGCTGAACAGCGAGGCGCGCAGCAGGTCGCGGTTCATCTGCGCGATGAAATCCATGCTGATCTCTTTCGGGCATACCGCCGAGCACTCGCCAATATTGGTGCAGCCGCCGAAGCCCTCCGCGTCCATCTTCTCGACCATCTTGATCACCCGGTCGTAGCGCTCGGGCTGGCCCTGTGGCAGCAGCGCCAGGTGCGACACCTTGGCCGCTGTGAACAGCATAGCCGAGGCGTTCGGGCAGGCCGCCACGCACGCGCCGCAGCCAATGCACGCAGCCGCATCCATGGCCAGGTCGGCGTTGTCTTTCGGTA
>CALLYN010000439.1 GCA_937858455.1 uncultured Kouleothrix sp. | reverse complement strand
AAAAGAAATATCGGGGGCGGCGAAGCCGCCCCCGAACCTCCACCATAATCCAAGCGATCAGCCGGATAAAGCAATTCGGGGGCAGTGAAACCACCCCCGAACCCCCCACTATAAACCAAGTGATCAACCGAATTTGGTATTATGCGCGTGGCGCCAGTGCTATAATGCCCAAAAAAGGAACGACCAATGACCGAATCATACGGCTTCGCGACACGCGCCATCCACGCTGGTCAGGAGCCCGACCAGGCTACCGGCGCGGTGATCGTGCCGATCTACCAGACGTCGACCTTTGCCCAGGAGGCGGTGGGCGTACACAAGGGCTACGACTATGCCCGCTCGGGCAACCCCACCCGCACCGCGCTTGAAACCGCGCTGGCCGCGCTCGATGGCGGCGCGCACGCGCTGGCCTTTGCGTCGGGCCTGGCCGCCGAGACGGCCGTGCTACTGATGCTGGCCGCCGGAGATCACGTGATCGGCGGCGACGACTGCTATGGCGGCACCTACCGCCTGTTCAGCAAGGTCTTCGCGCGCCACGGCCTCAGCTTCGACTTCGTCGACACGCGCGACCCCGAAGAGGTGGCCGAGGCGATCCGCCCCGAGACAAAGCTTGTCTGGCTCGAGACGCCCACCAACCCGCTGCTGAAGCTGGCCGACATCGCCCGAATCGCCGAGCTGGCGCGTGCGCGCGGCGCGCTGACGCTTGTCGATAACACCTTCGCCTCGCCGTACCTGCAGCGCCCGCTCGAGCTTGGCGCCGACCTGGTGCTCTACAGCACTACCAAGTATATCGGCGGCCACAGCGACGTAGTCGGCGGCGCGCTGGTGATGCGCGACGCCGGCCTGCACGAGCGGCTGAAGTTTCTTCAGAACGCTGCGGGCGGCGTGCCCGGGCCGTTCGACTCGTGGCTGGTGCTGCGCGGCCTGAAAACGCTGGCGCTACGCATGCGCGCGCATAGCGAGAATGGCCTGGCGGTGGCGCGCTTCCTGGCCGGGCACCCGGCTGTCGAGCAGGTGATCTACCCGGGCCTGCCCGAGCACCCGCAGCACGACCTGGCCAAGCGCCAGATGCGCGGGTTCGGCGGCATGATCTCGCTGGTGCTGCGCGGCGGCGAGGCGGCCGCAAACGCGATGGTGACGCGCACAAAGCTCTTCACGCTGGCCGAAAGCTTGGGCGGCGTCGAGAGCTTGATCGAGGTGCCTGCGGCCATGACCCACGCCAGCGTGGCCGGCTCGAAGCTCGAGGTGCCGGCCGGGCTGGTGCGCCTCTCGGTCGGCATTGAAGACGCCGACGACCTGATCGCCGACCTCGACCGCGCGCTGAGCTAGGCGCGCGCTGCGCGGGCCACGCGCAAGCAAAACCAGGAACCACGCGCCGGAGCCGCCCGTGCGCGTGGTTCCTGGTTTTTTTTGGCCCCCGGCCTACCAAACGATCAGAAACCCACGGTCCTGCTCGGTCGGCGCCTCCCATCGCACGTCGACCTTCTCGACGCGGGCGTAGCGCGGGCCGCCGTAGCACCAGCTTACCATCCGGTTCACTGCCGCGCGCGAGCCTTCGAACACTGCCTCAACCGCCCCGTCTTCGAGATTGCGCACCCACCCCTCCACACCGGTGGTACGGGCCTGTTGCTGCGTCGACGAACGAAAGTTGACCCCCTGCACACGCCCGTTGATCACAACATGCGCTCGAATCCGATCCATAGCAGACTCCTCGGCCTGTTGAACCGCATCTATTCAGTTGTACAATTTGCGTGGCCGTATTATAGCCAAAAGTACGCCGCACGACAAGCGAAAGTTGAGATTTGGTAAAAGTGCGCGGCGCGCGGCACACAAAACCCGCCCCGATCGGGGCGGGTTTTGTGTGCCGCGCGCCGCGCACTTTTACCAAATCTCAACTTTCGCTTGTCGTGCGGCGTACTTTTGGCTATAATACGGCCACGCAAATTGTACAACTGAATAGATGCGGTTCAACAGGCCGAGGAGTCTGCTATGGATCGGATTCGAGCGCATGTTGTGATCAACGGGCGTGTGCAGGGGGTCAACTTTCGTTCGTCGACGCAGCAACAGGCCCGTACCACCGGTGTGGAGGGGTGGGTGCGCAATCTCGAAGACGGGGCGGTTGAGGCAGTGTTCGAAGGCTCGCGCGCGGCAGTGAACCGGATGGTAAGCTGGTGCTACGGCGGCCCGCGCTACGCCCGCGTCGAGAAGGTCGACGTGCGATGGGAGGCGCCGACCGAGCAGGACCGTGGGTTTCTGATCGTTTGGTAGGCCGGGGGCCAAAAAAAACCAGGAACCACGCGCACGGGCGGCTCCGGCGCGTGGTTCCTGGTTTTGCTTGCGCGTGGCCCGCGCAGCGCGCGCCTAGCTCAGCGCGCGGTCGAGGTCGGCGATCAGGTCGTCGGCGTCTTCAATGCCGACCGAGAGGCGCACCAGCCCGGCCGGCACCTCGAGCTTCGAGCCGGCCACGCTGGCGTGGGTCATGGCCGCAGGCACCTCGATCAAGCTCTCGACGCCGCCCAAGCTTTCGGCCAGCGTGAAGAGCTTTGTGCGCGTCACCATCGCGTTTGCGGCCGCCTCGCCGCCGCGCAGCACCAGCGAGATCATGCCGCCGAACCCGCGCATCTGGCGCTTGGCCAGGTCGTGCTGCGGGTGCTCGGGCAGGCCCGGGTAGATCACCTGCTCGACAGCCGGGTGCCCGGCCAGGAAGCGCGCCACCGCCAGGCCATTCTCGCTATGCGCGCGCATGCGTAGCGCCAGCGTTTTCAGGCCGCGCAGCACCAGCCACGAGTCGAACGGCCCGGGCACGCCGCCCGCAGCGTTCTGAAGAAACTTCAGCCGCTCGTGCAGGCCGGCGTCGCGCATCACCAGCGCGCCGCCGACTACGTCGCTGTGGCCGCCGATATACTTGGTAGTGCTGTAGAGCACCAGGTCGGCGCCAAGCTCGAGCGGGCGCTGCAGGTACGGCGAGGCGAAGGTGTTATCGACAAGCGTCAGCGCGCCGCGCGCACGCGCCAGCTCGGCGATTCGGGCGATGTCGGCCAGCTTCAGCAGCGGGTTGGTGGGCGTCTCGAGCCAGACAAGCTTTGTCTCGGGGCGGATCGCCTCGGCCACCTCTTCGGGGTCGCGCGTGTCGACGAAGTCGAAGCTGAGGCCGTGGCGCGCGAAGACCTTGCTGAACAGGCGGTAGGTGCCGCCATAGCAGTCGTCGCCGCCGATCACGTGATCTCCGGCGGCCAGCATCAGTAGCACGGCCGTCTCGGCGGCCAGGCCCGACGCAAAGGCCAGCGCGTGCGCGCCGCCATCGAGCGCGGCCAGCGCGGTTTCAAGCGCGGTGCGGGTGGGGTTGCCCGAGCGGGCATAGTCGTAGCCCTTGTGTACGCCCACCGCCTCCTGGGCAAAGGTCGACGTCTGGTAGATCGGCACGATCACCGCGCCGGTAGCCTGGTCGGGCTCCTGACCAGCGTGGATGGCGCGTGTCGCGAAGCCGTATGATTCGGTCATTGGTCGTTCCTTTTTTGGGCATTATAGCACTGGCGCCACGCGCATAATACCAAATTCGGTTGATCACTTGGTTTATAGTGGGGGGTTCGGGGGTGGTTTCACTGCCCCCGAATTGCTTTATCCGGCTGATCGCTTGGATTATGGTGGAGGTTCGGGGGCGGCTTCGCCGCCCCCGATATTTCTTTT
>CALLYN010000438.1 GCA_937858455.1 uncultured Kouleothrix sp. | reverse complement strand
AGCCCGGCCCACCCCAAGGGCGTGCCGAGCTCGGCCAGCGCCAGCAGCAGCGCAACCACGCCGAACGTCAGCATCCCCGCGCCGGCGTAGTCGATCGCCGGCCGCGCCGCGCCAACCGCGCGCGGCCGATCCTGCCAGGCGCGCCACACCAGCGCAAACGCCAGCATGCCGGGGATTACATTGACATAAAACACCCAATGCCATGAAATCTGGTCGACCAGAAAGCCGCCCAGCAGCGGCCCAACGATCGACGAAACGCCCCACACGCCCGAAAACACGCCCTGCAGCCGCGCGCGCTGCTCGAAGGTGAACAGGTCGCCGATGATGATGAACGCCAGCGGCAGCAGCCCGCCCGCGCCCAAACCCTGCACCGCGCGGGCCGCAATCAGCTGGCTCATGCTCTGCGAGAGGCCGCACAGCAGCGAGCCAAGCAGGAACAGGCCCATCGCCACGGCGTAGATCGGCCGGCGCCCGTAGATATCCGAAAGCTTGCCATACAGCGGCACAGTGGTAGTTGACGTAAGCATGTATACCGAGAAAACCCAGCTGTAGCTGCTAAGGCCGCCGAGCTGGCTGACGATCGTGGGCATTGCCGTGGCCACGACGGTTGATTCCATCGAGGCCATAAATAGACTTAACATAATACCAATTGTGATCAGAATCACGCGCTGGCGAGGCATACAGGCTCCTGGTTCATTTGCAAATCCGCGGAATATCAGCCGCGCGGTGGCATAACCGCCAGCACCACGCCATTCCCCGAAGGGTCGCGCAGGATCGTGCCCGCGTCGGTGGTTTCGGCCGGCAGCGCGGCCATGCGCACGCGCGCCAGCACCTGCTCGAGCGCGGCGGCGTTGGGCAGCCGCACCACAAAATAGCGCAGCCCGGCCGAGCCTGGCGGCGGCGGCGGCGCGCCCACGCCGGCCCAGGTGTTCAGGCCGAGGTGATGGTGGTAGCCGCCGGCAGAAACAAAAAGCGCGCCTGGGCCGTAGCGCACCATCACCTCGAAGCCCAGCACACCGCAGTAGAACTCTTCGGCGGAGGCTAGATCGGCGACGTGCAGGTGCATATGCCCGAGTGTGGTCTCGGCCGCGATGCCTTGCCAGTCGCTGCTATCGCGCTCCAGCTCGCCCAGCACCCCGTCGATGTCCAGCGGGTCGACCGCCATCTGAATATGGCCGTTGCGCCACGGCCATTCGGCGCGCGGCCGGTCGCGATAGATCTCGATCCCATTGCCGTCGGGGTCGTTGAGATATAGGGCCTCGCTCACCAGGTGGTCCGAGGCGCCGGTGAGCGGGTAGCGCACGGCCGCCAGCTGGCGCAGCGACCGCGCCAGCTCCAGCCGGCTCGGCACCAGCAGCGCGAAGTGGTAGAGGCCGGTCGTGCGCGGCGGGCGTGGCGTCGCGCCGGCCTGCTCCATCAGCAGCACCAGCGGCGTGGCGCCATCGGCGGTGAGCGTGAGCGTTGGCCCGCTGCGGTGCAGGGCGCGCAGCCCCAGCACGTGGCCATAAAACTGCTCGGCGCGCTGCAAGTTCGCGACAAGTAGTGCTACCGGGCCAACCACAGTGGCCGGGTCGATTGAAAAGGGGGGCATGGCTGCCTCGCTTGCTGTGGGGAATAATGCGAGGCATGCTACCACAGAACCGGGGAGTTCGGCAATTCGCGCGGCGGCCCAACCGCGCTCGCCTGCCGCGCCGGGTGGCAGGATCACCCGGCGCGGCAGGCGAGAAAAGCGATCGTCGTGAAGCGGCGGCCGGCGCGCTAGACTCGCTGCAGGCGCAGCGACGGCGGCGCGCTGGTTTCTTTGATCGCGTGCCGGATCAGGTCGGTCATGGAAACCAGGCCCAGTGGGTAGATCCGTTCGCAGTTCGGCTTCGCCACGATCAGCCGGCTGATATGATTCCGCGTCATCAGCGTCGCGGCCTCGAGTAGCGTCATGTCGGGGTTGCAGACAAGTACAATCGGCGACATTATCTCGCCGGCAGTTATCGGCCCCATGCCTGGCAGCACCGTGCGGCGCTGCGCTACAAGCACGTCGAGCTGTGTCACGATACCAACCGCGTAGCCATCCTCGTCCAGCACCACCAGAGCATGAATCGCGTACTCAGTCATCCGCTGCATCACCTGGATCAGCGATGTTTCGACTGCGCAGCTGATCAGGTCGCGACTCATTATCTCCTTCACGAAACGCTCGTACACACAGACCTCCTGCCTCTAGCAAGCCGGTAGCATCGCTGCTACTGGGAACAATGCGGCAAATCAAGTGTAGGGTAACTGGGTTACAAGCCAGTTTCATCCATCGTGATAAAAAGCACAATCACGAAATCGGTTTCAGCCTGTCCTTCAGTACAGGCCACAACTGGCCGCCAGGGCTATGCGCCGCCGCCTACGCGCTGGTATAGTGAGCCTGCAAGGTGAAACTCCCTGAGTTTCGGCTTGACACTGTACCGGCGCCATATACGGCGCCGTTTTGCCCTCAGGGCAATCGGAGGAATCGCATATGCCAACCGCACTTATTACTGGCGCGTCGCGCGGGCTTGGCCTGGCGCTGGCGCGCGAGCTAGCCGCGCGCGGCTGGGCGCTGATCGTCAGCGCGCGTGG
>CALLYN010000437.1 GCA_937858455.1 uncultured Kouleothrix sp. | reverse complement strand
GGAAGTGCGAGGGGCATAGCCCCTCGCGCACCCCCTTTTCAAACAGGCTCTTAGGAGTTACGCACGTGCGCGATTCGGCTTCCTCGAGCGACGAGATTGAGCCTGCGGCAGCATGGTACGTGTTGGTCTTCTGTGTGCGGTTTTTCCGCGCTCCGCACGGAAAAACCGCACACGATACAGAGCATGGTACCGCTCTGCCGAAGGCTCAGCACGCTAACTGCGTAAGCCCCAGGTTTATTCATCCGCGTCATCTGTGAAATCCGAAAACTAACATCACCAGCCTAGCCACTTCACGATCGAGGCCATATCGGCGGCCACCGGCTCGGGCTTGGCAAACTGCTCGACCGCCAGGCCGGGATCTTTCAGGCCATGGCCGGTGAGCACCGCCACGTAGCGCGCGTCGCGCTCGGCGCGGCCCTGCTGCACGAGCATGCGCAGCCCGGCAACGCCTGCGGCCGAGGCCGGCTCGCAGAACACACCCTCGAGCCGCGCCAGGTCGCGCCACGCCGCGACGATCTGCTCGTCGCTCACCGCGTCGATCAGCCCGCACGATTCGTCGCGCGCCTTGGTGGCCAGCGGCCAGCTGGCCGGGTTGCCGATCCGAATCGCGGTCGCCACCGTCTCGGGGTGCTCGACCGGGCGGCCCAGCACGATCGGCGCGGCGCCTGCGGCCTGAAAGCCGAGCATGCGCGGGCGGCCGGCGATCTTGCCAGCCTCGGCGTAGCGGCAGAAGCCCATCCAGTACGCGCTGATATTGCCGGCGTTGCCGACCGGCAGGCACAGCGCGTCGGGCGCGCCGCCGAGCGCGTCGCAGATCTCGTAGGCCGCGGTCGTCTGGCCCTCGAGGCGGTGCGGGTTCACCGAGTTCACCAGCGTCACCGGGTAGCGGCCCGACAGCTCGCGCACGGTGTCGAGCGCCTGGTCGAAGTTGCCCTCGATCACCAGCAGCCGCGCGCCGTACATCAGCGCCTGGGCCAGCTTGCCGAGCGCGATCTTGCCTGCCGGCACCACCACGATCGCCTCAATGCCGGCGCGCGCCGCGTAGGCCGCCGCGCTGGCCGAGGTGTTGCCGGTCGAGGCGCAGATGATCGAGGTCGCGCCGGCTTCGAGCGCCTTGGCAACGGCCATGACCATCCCGCGGTCTTTGAACGAGCCGGTCGGGTTGGATCCTTCGAACTTGAGCAGCAGCTCGCGCACGCCCAGGCTTGCGGCCAGGCGTGGCGCGGCCACCAGCGGCGTATTGCCCTCGTTGAGGGTCAGCCGCGGCGTGCGATCGGTGACGGGCAGAAACTCGCGGTAGCGCTCTAGCAGCATACACTTCTCCGATGTACGGTTTGCGATTGCCGCGCCCCAATCCGCACATCGAGGCAATCGCAAATCGAAATTAAAAACGCCCCCGTCCTTTGCAGGAGGGGGCGCGCATCACTGAGCTTGGCTTTACTGGCCGGGTTCCCTCCCACACACAAACGCCGCGATGGTAGTCATCGCGGTAGTAGTGGTGGTAGTGGTATCGTGCCGGTCGTAGAGCATAGCAGTATCTCTATGTCGCAAGTGGCGCTACTATAACGGCAGTGCTGCTATCTGTCAAGTGGCGATGGCGCGGCAGCCGTGGCGCGCGCGAGGTCGAGCGCCTGCCCTAGGTCGCTGACGGTGTGGATGTTGTCGAGCGCCACGCCGAGGCCCACCAGCGTCTGCGCGATATTCGCGCTGATGCCGCTGATCAGAGTTTGCGCGCCCAGCAGCCGCACGGCCTGGGCGGTGTTCAGCAGCGCGCGCGCCACGGTGGTATCGATCATGCTGATCCCGGTGACATCCAGAATCACCGTGTGCGCGCGCTGGCGCGCGACCATGTCGAGCAGGCGGCGCTGGATCGCCACGACGCGCCGGCTGTCGAGGCTGCCGACCAGCGGCGTCACCAGCACATCGTGGCCGATCGAGATCACCGGCAGCTCGAGCGTCTGCACAAGCTCGAGCAGGCGGCGCTGCTCGGCGCTACGCGCCTCGGCCTCGGCGCGGGCAGCCTCGGCCTCGGCGCGGGCGG
>CALLYN010000436.1 GCA_937858455.1 uncultured Kouleothrix sp. | reverse complement strand
TGATAGACTGGTTGCATGAATAAAATCAAGAAATCATCATACCAGTTGGACATCACGAAGGTCGGCCTCAAGACGAAGGCGCGGTGTCAGGCGATGATGATTCGAAAGTGTTTTGGGCTTTGAACTACGTCACAGTCTGGTGCGTTTCCAGATGGCTTCAAACGGATGTGCAAAACGTTCTCCCCAAACCCAAGAGAATGCTCCACCATGGACGCGAAATATCGCGATGCAACTTGGGACTACCAATGCCGATCTCGTCCGGGCCGCCAAGGCCGGTGATCTTGCGGCGTTCGAGGAAGCCGGCGGTCGCGTCATTGTTGAGCATCTTGGCGCCGGTGCCGATCCGCAGGACGACAAACTCCGTCGCGGGCCCCGGAGGATTGCTGGCCAGATCCGCCGGGTTGGTCGACAGATCGCCCCCGGTCGAAGTGCTGAGATCAGGATCGGTAGTCCCCCCGACCGCCATATCGACGACGGGATCGACGCCGGTCTGCTGTTGCTTGTCGCAAGAGGAAAACATGAGCGCTGCCACAGACAGCGCGCCCAGACCTACGAGCGTTTTCCGCATAATCACTCCTATTTATTCACTAGGTGCTTCGAAGCGCCGCTGCACCACCGGCTGAGCGGTCGGCTTGCGAGGTGGCACACGGCGCTTCATCTTAGCGAAAAAGCGCGGATGCAATCGCCAAGTGAAGCTCTTTGTTATTTGCATTAGCATCTAACTATATTGAAATACTAATCAATCTACATAATTAGCGTGCGACGAGAATTTTTCCGCACCCGATGGCGCCCGCCGCAGCCAACTTTTCCCACCCACAGCGAGGAGAGGGAACGGTCGGCCCGATGTTCTCGACGATGCTCAAGCGGGTCGGCCTGCTGCCCGATCGGTCGATTCCCGGCGAGGGCCTGGTCTTCAAGTTCTTCGACGTGGTGGGCGAGACGCTCCCGTCGATGTTCGTCACCCGCCAGATGGCCCGGGCGGCGTCGGGGTGGGATCGCTCCCTGGTGCAGGAGGCCGGCCGCCTGGCCGCGGAGCGCCTGGTCGACGAGGTGCCCGGGTTCGCCCGCGCGCTGATCGAGCGGCACCGGGAGGAGGACCGGCCGGTGGTGATGGCCACCACCTCCCCCTACGACCTCGTGCGGCCGCTGGCGGAGGCGCTCGGCATCGAGCACGTGATCGCCACCCGCTACGGCGAGGCCGACGGCCGCTACGACGGCACGGTCGACGGCTTCTTCGTGTGGGGCCCGGGCAAGCTCGCCGCCGTGCGGGACTGGGCCGCCCACCACGGCGTGGACGTCGGCCGCAGCTACGCCTACTCCGACTCGATCTACGACCTGCCCCTGCTCTCGGCGGTCCGGTTCCCGACGGCGGTGAACGCCGACCCCCGCCTCCGGGTGGTGGCCGCGCTGCGCCGCTGGCCGTCCCTGCACTTCGACGTGCCGGCCGGGGTGCCGAAGCTGGCCGGCGTCGAGCCCCAGCGGGCGCTCCAGATGCTGGCCCGCCCCGAGCTGTTCCCGTGGGTGCGCTGGGACATCGCCGGCACCGAGCAGATCCCCGAGCGCGGTCCGGCGATCATCGTCGGCAACCACCGCTCCTACTTCGACCCGCTGGCCATCGGCATGGTGATGGCCCAGGTGGGCCGGCCGGTCCGCTTCCTCGGCAAGAAGGAGGTGTTCGACGCGCCGATCGTCGGCCCTGCCAGCGGCACCGCCGAGCAAGCCTACGCCTGGGTGGTGGCGCGGCGCGCGGCCGATTACAGCGCCGCCGAGGTGGCGGCGATCGTCGCGCGCTACCGCGAGCTGGGCGAGTGGGCCACGATCGACTGGTTCCTGGCGCTGGCTCAGCTCGCGCACGAGACCGGCAGCCTCACGTCGTGGTGGTCGCGCCCGCCGCGCAACAACCCGGCCGGTATTGGCGTCACCGGGCGCACCCAGGCCGGCAGCCCGGGCACCAGCCCCGGCCCGAACTGGGCCTGGGACGAAAGCGCGCTGCTGTGGCGCGAGGGCGTGAGCTTCCCAAACTGGCCCGACTACGCCGTGCCGGCGCACCTCGGGCGCCTGCTGGCCTACGCGCTCACCGACACAGCCGCCGACGACGCGCAGCGCCAGCTGATCGACTACGCGCTGCGCGTCAGGCCGCTGCCGCAGAGCTATCGCGGCGCCGCGCCGACCATTGTCGGCCTGAATGGCCGCTGGGCCGTGCCTGGCGCCGACTACGGCCAGCGCATTCTTGATCTGGCGCGGCGCATGCGCGGCTAGCGCGCCCACAAATAAAAAAGGGGCGCCCAGGCGCCCCAACCCACGCAACACGTAAGCTCTACCTCTCACACCGCCAATGCTGCCGCGCGGCGGCGCTCCGGCCAGTGCCTAGCTCTCGTCCTCGTCGTCCTCCAAGCGTACGCGATCGTCGAAGCCCGTTGCAATCGCCTCAACACCCGTCACCTCGGCGGCAATATATGCGGCCAGGTACGGCGCAATCCGCCCGTTCTCCAGCCCTTCCTCAATGATCGCAAGCAGATCTTCGGTGGTCATGCATTCCTCCTGCATTTATAGCTAGTTTCAGTTCGCAGCGTATTACACCAGCTCAACCGCCAGCGCGACAGCCTCGCCGCCGCCCAGGCAGAGCGAGGCCAGCCCGCGCACGCCGCCGCGCGCCTGCAGCGCGTGGATCAGCGTCACCAGCACGCGCGCGCCGCTTGCGCCGATCGGGTGGCCCAGCGCGATCGCGCCGCCGTGCACATTCAGGCGGTCCCAGTCGATCCCTAGCTCGCGGCCATTGGCCACCACCTGGGCGGCAAACGCCTCGTTGATCTCGAACAGGTCGTAGCTGTCGAGCGTGGTGCCCGTGCGCTCCATCAGCCTGCGCACGGCGAACACCGGCGCGGTAAACAGCTCGAGCGGCTTAACGGCGGCCTGCGCCGCGCCGATCACGCGCGCGACCGGCGTGAGCCCAAGCCCGCGCGCGTAGGCTGCGCTCGTCACCACCAGCGCCGCCGCGCCGTCGGTGA
>CALLYN010000435.1 GCA_937858455.1 uncultured Kouleothrix sp. | reverse complement strand
TGGCGCAGAAGCACGTGATGCTTTGCCCTGAGGGCTTGCCTCGTGGCATAGAAGAATCTGTTGGTTCATTCTGGGGCATGAACATACGGCGTTGACGCTGGTACGGCATTCTTTCCCGTAGGGCGCGCATCGTGTGCGCCTTTTCCCTCTCGGGGTGAGGCAGGGCCTGGGCTGCCCCCAGGCTCCGTAATGGATGCCGGTGTCTATTGCGCCTTGGTGGCGCCTGCCTTGTGGCACAGAAGAATCTGCTGGTTCATTCCGGGGCATGAACATACGGCGTTGACGCTGGTACGGCATTCTTTCCCGTAGGGCGCGCATCGTGCGCGCCTTTTCCCTCTCGGGGTGAGACAGGGCCTGGGCGGCTCGCGCCCAGGGGTGTGCCGAGAGCCCTGCGTGGCCGCGTGCCATGGTGGGCGCGGCGCCCGAGCGTCGTGCTCCCGGATTGGTGTATACTATGGCGGCTGTTGAGTTAGAAGATGGATGCATGGCACTATGAAACACCTCATCACCGGCGGGGCGGGCTTTATTGGCTGCAACCTGGCGAGCGCACTGCTCGCGCGCGGCGAGGCCGTGACCGTGCTCGATAACCTGAGCCGGCCGCTGACCTCGCTGAACCTCGAGTGGCTGCGCGAGCAGTACGGCGCGCGGCTGCACTTTGTGCACGCCGACATCCGCGACGCCCAGGCGATGCTCGCGGCCGTCGACGGCCACGACGTGGTATATCACCTCGCCGGCCAGGTGGCCGTGACCACCTCGGTGGCCGACCCGCGCGGCGATTTCGAAGCGAACGCGCTTGGCACCCTGAATGTGCTCGAGGCCGCGCGCCTGGCCGGCCGACCACCGATCGTGTTCTTCGCCTCGACCAACAAGGTCTATGGCGGCATGGAGACGGTGACGATCGAGCAGCACGCCACGCGCTACATGTATCGCGACCTGCCCTACGGCGTGGCCGAGACGCAGCTGCTCGACTTCCACTCGCCCTACGGCTGCTCGAAGGGCGCGGCCGACCAGTACGTGCGCGACTACGCGCGGATCTATGGCCTGAAGACCGTGGTATTCCGCCAGTCGTGCCTGGCGGCCGACCAGCCGGTGCTCACGCCCTTTGGCACCAAGCCGATCGCAGCACTGCGCGCAGGCGACGTGGTGCATAACGGCCAGGGCTGGACGCGTGTGAAGCATGTGTGGAAGACGGGAGTGAAGCCAGTGCGGCGCCTAACCACAATGAACGGCATGGCGCTGACGCTGACGCCCGACCATCGCATGGTTCGCCCCCATGGCTTGTACAGCAATCAGCAGTTCACCTATGGTGACTTCCTGGCGGTGTTGCCCGAGGCACGCTACGCCCCAGCCTGGGAAGATGTGCCTGACATTGCGCTGGATGCTGAGGAATATCTCGCGGCAGTGCAGGCAAAAACTTCGGATCCACGGTGCCTGAACGAGGCTACCGCAATCGCCGAGCGCCTGCTGCCATTGCGAGGCGATCGGCTACTAGCAGTCGCCGAGATCGTCGGCCGCCTATTCGGCGATGGCAACTTGTCGCTGCACCAACGCATCTCGCGCACAAACCCTTCGTACTATGTGCAGCATTACGGCCTAACCGACGAGCTGTCACAGGTCGCGCAGTGGCTCGAGTGGCTGGGCTTGCCGACTAGCGGCATTATCGAGAGCATATCAGAGTCAGCCATGCCGAGCGGCCATGTGATCAAAGGCCGTTCGTACCGTATTCAGCAGCAAACAATCGCTGTTTTCACCTTGTTCGAGCAGCTTGGCGTACCCGTAGGTGATAAGGTGCGAGTAGCGTACGAGCTGCCGGCATGGGTCTCAGGCGGGCATCGCCTGGTCAAGCGCGCGTTTCTGCGCGGCTTTTTCGGTGCCGAACTGGGGCGGGTGTACGCCGACTCATACATCGCGCCTTCGTTCGCGCAGTCGAAGGATGTCGAGTTCTTGGCGAGCGGACGGCGCTGGCTACAGCAGTTGCGCGACCTGCTGGCCGAGTTTGGCATTGAGACCTCGTGCTTCGAGGCCCAGCCGACGATCTACAAGCGCGGGACGACCGTGCAAATGACGGTGCGGCTGCTGGGCGGCTACGCCCTTTACCCAAAGCTCGCGGCGATCGGCTATGGCTTCAGCCCTGAGCGCAGCCGGCACCTGAACACGCTGCTGCGCTGGACCTGGACGCACACAACGCCGGAGTGGTTCGACACGACCAGCGAGCTTTACCACGCCGATGGCCCGCTGCACTGGGATAGCCTGGCGCAGATCGAAGAGCTGGGCGAAACCGATGTCTACGACCTGGAGGTTGAAGACGATTCCCACGTGTTTATCGCCGGTGGTATGCAGGTTTCGAACTGCATCTACGGCCCGCGCCAGTTTGGCGTAGAGGATCAAGGCTGGGCCGCGCACTTCGTGATCGCCGCCACCATGGGCCGGCCGCTGTCGATCTACGGCGACGGCAAGCAGGTGCGCGATATGCTGTATATCGACGACCTGGTGGCCGCGTACATGGCCGCGCTCGAGCGCATCGACAAGGTCGGCGGCGAGATCTTCAACGTCGGCGGCGGCATCGACAACACGCTGTCGATCTGGGCCGAGTTCGGCCCGCTGCTCGAGCGCCTCACCGGCAATCCGATCGCGGTGCGCTACGGCGACTGGCGGCCCGGCGACCAGCCGGTGTATGTGAGCGACATCCGCAGGGCCGAGGCCATGCTCGGCTGGCGGCCGCAGGTTGCGGTGGCCGAGGGCATCGAGCGGCTGGTGCGCTGGGTGCAGGCCAACCGCGCGTTTTTCAGCAGGTAGCCCGGCCGGCACCCCGGCCAACAGCGAGAGCACCCATGCCCGACCAACGCCCGGCCTTGTTCACGATCACGCCCGCGCAGGGCGACGAGCCGCTGCTGAGCGCGATCGAGCGCGGGCTGGCCGAGCGCGCGTCGCCGCTGGCGGCGCTGCCGACGCTGACAAACGTGGCGCTGGGCGACCCGTACCTGGCTGGCCAGCTAGCCGCGCTGCAC
>CALLYN010000434.1 GCA_937858455.1 uncultured Kouleothrix sp. | reverse complement strand
GCGCTTGGGCTTGACTTCGATCGCCGGGCCGGCGTTGCGCAGCGCCACCTCGAAGACTTCCATCGGCGTCTTCTTCAGGCGATCAGCGGCGAGCTCGAGCGCCTGATAGACGATCCGCTCGGCCACGCTCTTTTTCCCGCGCTGCATGACCTTGTTGATAAACTGCTGCACCACGACGCTGTTGTAACGTGCGTCGGGGGCGGGAATGCGTTTGACAATCGTTCCTCGACGGGGCATTGGTCACCTCATTTGAGCGCTAACTCTGAACTGGAGTGCTACTTCTTCTTCACCGGCGTCGCGCTGGCCTTCTTGGTGCCGTACTTGGAGCGGCCCTGTTTGCGGTTGGCGACGCCCTGTGCGTCGAGCACACCGCGTACGATATGGTAGCGCACGCCCGGCAGGTCTTTCACGCGGCCGCCGCGAATCAGCACCACCGAGTGCTCTTGCAGGTTGTGGCCCTCGCCAGGAATATATGCCGTCACTTCCATGCCGTTGCTGAGCCGCACACGTGCGATCTTGCGCAGGGCCGAGTTCGGCTTTTTGGGCGTCATCGTCTTCACCTGGGTACATACGCCACGCTTGAACGGCGAACCCTTGCCGCGCGTCAGCCGCCCTTTGATGGCGTTGTAGGTGAAGCGCAGCGCGGGCGCTTTGGTCTTCTTGACGACCGGCTTGCGAGGCTTGCGAACCAGCTGATTGATAGTCGGCATCCTGTGTACTTCCTCCCTTAGGCGCCTGTGCGTACACACGGCAGGAACAAAACAAGCTCTATATCTGTATGCCCAGCGGGCGTCCAGCGAACCCCGCTTTACTCTTGCCCTGAACACAAAAGAAAACTCGAACCCCATTCTGGTCGTGGCATAGGCCGCGCCTTAGAGAGGGCTCAGAGATGCGTGCAAACGATTATCGCTTTGTTGTTTGCACAGCGATTGTGGAGTATAGCACAGCGACTATAGCCTGTCAAATTGTTTGGGCGGGGAATTGCGCCACTCGTGCTACCGCGATATTATCAAACGTAGGTAGGTGGTGCGAGCCATGTTGCGACGATCTCGCGGATCTGGCGCAGGCTCAGCGGTTTGTAGAAGAACGCGGTAACGCCTGCCTGGAGTGCGGCTGCCTCGACAGTCGCATCGGCCGAGAGCATAATAAAAGGGAAAACGTAGCCGCAGGCGCGAACTGCCCGCAGCAGGTCGATGCCGGTCATGGTGGGCATGCGCTGATCGCTGATCAGCAGATGGCACTCGTGGGCCTGCACGAGATCCAAGGCGGAAGCGCCATTGGCGGCGGAGATGATCTGCGCCTCGGGGGCAGCGCGGCTGAAGGCGCGCGTAAGAAATTCGCGAACATCGTCTTCGTCTTCGGCGATGATGATATGTGGCACGTCTGACCCGTCCTATGTCGCTTGGTGGAATGCGCGGGCATATACCACGGTTTGGTATGCGCTTGACACCGCCGTGCTTAATGGTATATTTGTTCTACACGGGCTGCGTCATACCTACGACGGATTTTCTGCTGGCATTCCCTGTCGCTTCCCCCGTCGAATCGCGCCAAACTGAGATGTGCTAGCGGGTTGGAGTTCTGTATGCCGCCTACTCTTCGTAATCGCCTGGGTGTCATCACGAGCGGCTCGCTGGTCGAGGGGCTATGCGCCCGGCTCGAAGGCCGCGAAAGTGTCGAAGACATGCGCGTTGGCAAGTTCGTGGTGATCAAAGGCGAAAAAAACGAATTCTTTTCTATGATAACCGATGTTGTGCTTGAAGCAACTAACCAAAAAGTACTAGCCGACCCACCGAATGGGGATGCGTTTATTCACGAGGTGCTGGCCGGCACGTCGACCTATGGCTCGATTACGCTCAAGCCGATGTTGATGCTGCCGAGCGATGTTAACCAGGGGCTGCTGCCGCCCAAGACGATCCCGCGGCATTTTGCACAGGTGCTTGAGGCCGAGGAAGACGATTTCAAGCGCGTATTCGGCCTGGAAGACAGCACGCACTTCGAAATCGGGCGGCCGCTCGACATGGATGTGCCGGTATGCCTCGACCTTGAGCGCCTGGTCGAGCGCTCGAATGGCGTATTTGGCAAGAGCGGCACGGGCAAGAGCTTTCTGACGCGCCTGCTGATCTGCGGCACGATCAAGGCGCGCGTGGCGTCGAACTTGATCTTCGACATGCACAGCGAGTATGGCTGGGAGAGCACCTCGGAGCAGGGCGGTTTTGTGAAGGGCCTGCGCCAGCTGTTTGGCGGCGAGGTACTGGTGTACTCGCTCGATCCGGCGACGTCGCGCAATCGGAATGTGCCACTCGACGCCGAGGTGGTGATTGGCCTCGATCAGATCGAGGTCGAGGATGTGACGCTGCTGCAGGATGAGCTCAACCTCACCTCGACGGCAGCCGAGTCGGCGTATTTGCTGGTGGATCGCTTCAAAGAAAGCTGGCTGCGCGCGCTGCTGGCGATGGATGCAGAAGCGCTGAACGAGTTTGCCGAAAGCTCGGGCGGCCACGCCGGCGCGCTCAGCGCGCTGAAGCGCAAGCTCGAGCAGGTGGCGCGCAAGGGCTTTGTGAAAGAAAGCGCGCCAGCTGGCGTGATCGACCGGATGATCGACCAGCTCGAGCATGGCCGGCATGTGGTGCTGGAGTTCGGCCGCTACAGCGACACGCTCTCGTACATGCTGACAGCGAATGTGCTGACGCGGCGCATCCGGCGTCGCTGGGTCGAGAAGACCGAGCAGTACATCCGCAGCAAGAACGCCGCCGACAAGCCGCGCCAGCTGATGATCACGATCGAGGAGGCGCACAAGTTCCTCAACCCGGCGGCGGCAAAGCAGACGATCTTCGGCACGATTGCGCGCGAGCTGCGCAAGTACAGCGTGACGCTGCTGGTTGTTGATCAGCGGCCGTCGTCGATCGACGCCGACGTAATGAGCCAGATCGGCAGCCGCGTGACGGCGCTGCTGAACGACGAGAAGGATATTGACGCGGTATTTACCGGCGTCAGCGGCAGCGCGAGCCTGAAGGCAGTGCTGGCCAGCCTGGATACGCGGCAGCAGGCGCTGGTGCTGGGCCATGCCGTGCCAATGCCGGTGGTGGTGCGCACCCGCGCCTACGACGCCGAGTTCTACCGCGCGGTCGGCCGGCCCGAGGTGACGCGCCAGCAAGCCCAAGACGCGATCGACGAGCTGTTTTCGGAGTAGCCTCACAGCCGGGAGCCGGCCGTGCGACCGGCTGGTTCTCAGCGGCTGATCGCGCTGGCCGCCGCCTGATCGACCAGCCAGAGCAGCTCGCCCTCTGCCGGGCGCACCCCCTGCGCTGGCAGCCGCGCCCGATCGGGCGGCCCCTGCAGCACCTGCCCCAGCGCGCCGGCCTTGTCGGCGCCGGCCACCAGAAACATCACCACACGCGCGGCATTGAGCAGCCGGTAGCTGAACGACACCCGGTCGGGCGGCGGCTTTGGTGCGTCGCCGACCGCAATCACCAAGGCATCGCCGGGGGCGGTGGGCTCGGGTTGGCCGGGGAACAGCGAGGCAGTGTGGGCGTCGGGCCCCATGCCCAGCAGGATCAAGTCGAAGCGCGGCTGCTCGGCGCCAAACGCGGCGGCGATAGTTTCGGCATAGGCGCGGGCCGCGTCGGCTGGTGTGCCGCCGATTGTGGGCACCGGGAAGATATTCGCGGCCGGGATGGGCACATGGGCCAGCAGCGTCTCGCGGGCCATACGGAAATTGCTTTCGGCGTGGTCGGGCGGAACCATGCGCTCGTCGCCCCAGTATACGAATACGCGCTCCCAATCGATCGCGCGCTGCAGCGGCGCGGCGGCCAGGCGCTGGTGTAGCGCGCGCGGCGTGCTGCCACCCGACAGCGCCACGCTGAAGCGCCCGCGGCGGTTGATTGCCGCCGCGGCCAGCGCCGCGAAGCGCTGCGCGGCCTGATCGGCCAGCGCGTCGACATTGGCGAGCACGAAGAGCTCGCTATGGTGCTGGTTGGTCATAGAATGGCCTCTTTCGGCTATAATGCTGCCTGCCACACCGGCGTGGCGCCTGTTTCGCCGCCGCCGCCGACTGGGACATTGGGCCGCGCGCCCGCGATCCCGGCCCCTAGCCGGATGTGAGTGACATATGCGATTGATTATTGTACGCCATGGCGAGAGCGAATGGAACCGGATCGGCCGCTACCAGGGCCAGCAAGATGCGCCGCTTTCGGAGCTGGGCATACGCCAGGCCGAGGCGCTGGCCGGCCGGCTGCAGCGCGAGCCGTTCGACGCAATCTTCACCAGCCCGCTGCAGCGCGCGGCGCGCACTGCTCAGGCGATTGCGCGCTACCACCCGCAGGTTCCGCTGGCCTACGAGCCGGCGCTGCTCGAGATCGCGCATGGCGACTGGGAGGGGCTGCTGGCCGACGAGGTGATCGAGCGCTACGCCAGCGGGCTATACGAGTGGCGCTGGCACCCAACCCGCGCGCAAATGCCCAACGGCGAAAGCTTCAGCAACATCCTCAAGCGCGTGCTCGATTTCAAAGAGCACCTGTGCCGCGAGTACGAAGGCCGGAATGTGCTGATCTCGACGCACGACGTGGTTGTGAAGATCCTGGTGGCCGACGCGCTGGGAATGAATATGGATCGCATCAACCGCATCTGGGTGACGAACGCCAGCATCAGCGTGATCGAGTATGGCGACGATCTGCCCTACCTGATCAGCCTGAGTGAGGCGTGCCATCTGGGGCGGCTCGAAACAGTGCGCGAGCGGCAGAAGGCGATCTGACGAGCGAGCAACAGCGCCTTGGATCGCAGCGCAGGAGGAACCATGGCACAAATCGTCTACTGTGCGCGCTGTGGGGCGCCAATGGAGCGCCGGCGCGTCGACGACCGCGAGCGCGAGGTGTGCCCGGCTTGCGGCTTTATTCTGTACCGCAACCCGGTGCCGGCGGTCGGCGTGGTGGTGGCGCTCGAGGGCAAGGTTGTGCTGGTGCGGCGGCGCTACGAGCCGCGCGCTGGCTGCTGGGGGCTGCCGGCCGGCTTTATGGAGCTGGGCGAGAGCGCCGAGGAGGCCGCGATCCGCGAGTGCCACGAGGAAACCGGCTTGTTGGTGCGGGTCGATCATCTGCTGGGCGTATTCTCAATCGGCGCGGGCCAGAGCACTGGGCTGCTGCTCATCTACGCGGCCACCGCTACCGGCGGCACGCTGATGGCCGCCGACGACGCCACCGAGGCGGGGGTCTTCGCCACCGACGCCTTGCCCGATCCAATGGCCTTCCCCACGCATCTTCAGGCGATCGATCGCTGGCGGCGCGAGCGCCGCGCGGCTGCGCTGCTGAGCCTGCCCACGCCGCCGGCTGGCGCAGTGCAGGTGCGCTACGCCAGGCGCGAGGATGTCGGCGCGGCGCTCGACATGCTGCTGGGCGGGCGATCGTGGGAGGACGCGCGTGTGGTGGCGGCCGAGGCCCTGCTGTACGACCGGCTGGACGACCCGGATAAGCCGGTTTTGGTAGCCGAAGTCGATGGCCAGCTGGCCGGGCTTGCGCTGTCGGCTTTCCACCAGGTGCCGCGCGGCTGGTACGCGACGCTCGATGATCTGGTGGTGCGTGGCGACCTGCGGCGGCGCGGCGCCGGGCATGCGCTGGTGGCAGCAGTGGCAACGCTGGCGCGCGCACGCGGCTGTGCCCGGCTGCATGCCGTGGTCGCTGCCGAGATACCCGCGGCGCATACGTTTTTAGCCAGGTGTGGCTTTGGCGCCGATGGCGTGCTCGTTTTGCCCTAACTGCTCGTGCTCGTCGAGCAGCGCGCGGGTCTCGCTCAGCAGCTCGCCGCCGCGCCGCAGCGAGCTGATCAGGTCGACGCGCTCGGCTTCGGGTAGGCTCCTGAGGCGCTCCAGCCGCGCGCTGAGTGTGTCGAGCAGCGACTCGGGCGGTTGCACGGCGCTGGCTCTGGCCAGAAATCCGGCGTAGAGCACCTGGATCAGCGCGGCCAGCGGCGGCGCATAGATCATTCCCCACAGCCCGCCCAGCTCGGCCAGCGCCAGTAGCAACAGCACTTGCAGCAGCGCATTGACTTTCAGGGCGTCGGCTTGCATGGCCCGCTCGGCGAAGACGTGCGTGGCGTATTGGAGCGCCAGGCCGGCGAGCAGCAGCAGAAACGCCTGCCACGGCGGTAGCGCGGCTAGCGCCACGCCGAATGCCGCGAGCACCGCTACCACCGGGCCAAGCCGCGGGATGAGCTGGCTGAACCCGCCGGCGAGCGCCAGCAGCG
>CALLYN010000433.1 GCA_937858455.1 uncultured Kouleothrix sp. | reverse complement strand
CACCGGTCGTCTTGTACTGGAACATGCCCCAGTCGAGGTTGACCCGCACGGTGTTGAGCTGGGTCGGCCCGCCCGCGCCCTTCATCTGGGTGATGACCGACTGCACCAACGTGGTGTTCCACGTGCCGGACCCCGGCTGGTCGCCCGAGTACTGCGGGCCGTACTTGGAGTTGACCCCGTTGAGGGTGAAGGGCGCGCCCTGCTCGGCGATGGGCCACTGGCGCGTCTTCACGAAGGCGTTCGGGAAGTCGCTGCAGAAGGTCTCGTTGGTGCTGTTGCACTGGGGCACGAGCGCCTTGGCGGTGGTCTCGCCGATCTTGGTCCACACCGACGGGTTGCCGGTGCGCTGCACCGTCCGCACGCCGACCTTGTAGGTGGTGTTCTTGGTGATCGATCCGCCGCCGCACGCGGCGGGCACGGTGGTCAGCGTCTTGGTGGTGGTGGTGCGCACGCTCTCCCAGGTGCTCCAGCAGCTGGCGAGCGAGCCGCCGTAGCTGGTGGGCGCCACGAAGATGTCGTAGGACACGAACGGGTCGCTCGCGGCGGCCGCCGTCCACGAGATCGTGAGCGACGACGCGGTCGTGCTGGTGACCGACCGGCTGCCGAACGACGCGCTGTACCACGAGCTGCGGCCGGCGCTGGCCGATCGGCGGCTGCGCAGCCTGCGCCTGATCGGCGACGCCGCAGCGCCGCACATCATCGCGCAGGCGGTGTTCGCCGGGCACCTGGCCGCGCGCGAGTTCGAGGAGCCGGCGGCGGACGAGACGCCGTTTCGAGTCGAGCGGGCGCTGCTGGCTTAGCGCCGAAACCTTTCCAATACAGATGGCAGGGAGCGTTGCCACAAGGGCGGGAAGACTGGAAGATTTCAGAGCCAAGTATATAGGGTCTTCCCATCTTCTAGGATGGTATCCGTCTGCTACTGCTGGTAGACTCCACCCAGGAAAACACGACGAAAGGAGCACCCGATGCTGCGCTGACTGACGACGGCGAGCTTTTGGGCGGCCGACCTGGCGGCGGCGAAGCGTTGGTACGCCAAGCTGCTGGGCGTCGTGCCATGCGTTGAGGGCTGGGCTACGCCGAGTTTCGCCTGGGCGACTACCAGCACGAGCTTCGGGCTACCAGATAAACAGTAAGATCGATCCCGCGAGCAGCCCGCCCATCGCCAGGTTGAAGATCCGCGAAGCGCGCTCGCTACGCAGCAGGCGCTGGAGCGTGGCCCCGAACGCCAGCCACACGAAGCAGCTCGGCAGAGCGGCCAGCACAAACAGCGCGCCGAGCGTGAGCGACTGCGGCAGCGCACCGCCGGCCTGGGCTTCGAGGTACGTGCCTGCCGCGCTAGCGCACACCAGCCACGACTTCGGGTTGACCCACTGGAACGCGGCCGCCTGCCAGAAGCCGACCTGGCGCTGGCTGGCGGTCGCGTCGCCCCGGCCTGCGCTGGCGATCTTCCATGCCAGCCACAGCAGGAAGCCAACCCCGCACCACTTGAGAACAAGTATAATGGCCGGGCTGGCGAGCACGGCGCTGCCAAGCCCAAAGGCCACCAGGAACATCATTACGCCCATCCCGACCGTGACGCCAAACAAGCTCGGCAGCCCACGCAGCACGCCAACGCTCGCCCCGGTCGACGTCAGGATCAGGTTGCTTGGCCCCGGCGTGATCGCCGCGACAACTGCGAACAGTACAAAGGCAAGGGTGTGCTCGGCAGCCATGGCTCCTCTCTTTCGGCTCGGCAGCGCCAACGCAATCGGATTGCGCATCAGCCACGCCGCCAATCATAATGCGCGTGTTGGATGGCAGTTCAGATACGCCTTTCGTCGGACTTGTACCTCAGTAATTCCTTTGATATACTTCTTTTTAGATATACATCTATGGAGATTAACTTCAAAGGAGTATGCGATGGAAACGCAAGACTTCACCTTGTTATTGCAATTCCTCAAAGCCCTTGCCCATGAAAGCCGGCTCAAATTGCTCGGCTTACTGGCCGATCATGAATATAGCGTCGGCGAGCTGGCTGAGCTTCTCGATCTCAAAGAGCCGACGGTTTCGCATCATCTTGCAAAGTTACTTGACCTTGATCTGGTCCAGATGCGCGCTGAAGGCACGAGCCACCGCTATTGCCTCAAGCAGGAAACCCTCAAACGCATCAATCGCGAGCTTTTCACACCGGAACAGGTTGCCACAATTGCTGAAAATGTCGTGAGCGATGCCTGGGAGCGCAAGGTGCTTCAAACGTATCTCATCGATAACCAACTGACGAAAATACCGGAGACGCGTAAGAAGCGTGATGTTATTCTGAACTGGCTGGTTACGCGTTTCGAAACAGGGAGGCGCTATCCTGAAGCCCAAGTGAATACGATTATAAAGCAGTATCACCCTGATACGGCGACGTTGCGACGAGAATTGATTGGCAATAAGCTAATGCAACGCGAAAACGGTGTGTATTGGCGTGTAGAATCAAATACACAAGTCTAGGTGCAGAACCAGGGATCGTATGAAAAACGATCATAGCAGAGCCAGCGGCGTCGGTCTTGAACGATCGTGCACAGAGCACTCGGCCGGCTGGATGCGCAGCGCCGAGGCCGAGCACGGGGTCGAGCGCCTGGAGGCCTGGTTTCGCGGGCCGGCCTACCGCAAGCACCGCCACGACACCTACGCGATCTGCCTGACGACCACCGGCGTGCAGGGGTTCGACTACCGAGGCGCGGCCGAGATCAGCCTGCCGGGCCAGGTGGTGGTGCTGCACCCCGACGAGCTGCACGACGGGCACGCTGTCGGCGAGGTCGGGTTCGGCTACCGCATCCTGTATATCGATCCGGCGCTGATCTTCCAGGCAGCCCGGGCGATCTGCGGCCGCCCCTGCGCGCTGCCGTTTGTGCGCGCCCCGGTGTGCACCAGCCCCAGGCTGGCGGCGGCGATCGCCAGTGCGTTTCTTGACACGCGCGAGCCGCTGGCAGCCGACAGCCTGGTGCTGCAGCTGGCCGAGGGCCTGGTCGAGATCGACCCAAGCTGCGGCCAGGCCCGCGTCCCGCGCCGGCTCGACGTCGCCGCCGTGGAGCGGGCGCGCGAGTACCTCGACGCCGAGCGGGCGCGCGTGGTCGCCTCGGCCGAGCTGGAGACTGTGGCAGGGCTCAGCCGCTACGAGCTGGCGCGCCAGTTCCGCCTGGTGTGCGGCACCAGCCCCTATCGCTACCTGCTCATGCGCCGGCTGGACGGCGCGCGCCAGCAGGTGGCCGCCGGGCGCGCGCTGGCCGACACCGCGCTGGGAGCCGGCTTCGCCGACCAGGCCCACTTCACGCGCATGTTCAAAGCCGCCTATGGGCTCACCCCGGCGCGCTACCGTGCGCTGAGCATTTGACCAAACGTACGACCGCGTTTATACTCTCGGGCGTTCCACCCCGCACAAACCGAGCGCCGACGACGGCACGCGCCCACTGGCTGGCAGCGCGTGCTTAGTGCTTTCTGGAGGTTGGCGATGTTTCTCACCCCGCGCGAACAAGAGAAGCTGCTGATCTATGTCGTCGCCGACCTGGCGCGCCGCCGCAGGGCGCGCGGGCTGCGCCTGAACGTCGCCGAGGCTACCGCGCTGATCAGCGAGGCGCTGCTCGAGGGCGCGCGCGACGGCAAAGGCGTGGCCGAGCTGATGGAGCTGGGCCGCCACGTGCTCTCGCGCGACGACGTGATGGACGAAGTGCCGGCCATGCTGCCGGTGGTGCAGGTCGAGGCTACCTTCCCCGACGGCACCAAGCTGATCTCGTGCCACGACCCGATTGTATAAGTTTAGGGCTTACGCAGCTGGCGCGTTCAGCCTTCGGCAGAGCGGTACTATATCTATTATCGTATGCGGTTTTTCCGCGCGGAAAAACCGCACACAAAACCATGCCGCCGCAGGCTCAATCTCGTCGCTTGAGCAAGCCGTATCGCACAAGTGTGCCTAACACTATGCGGGAGGAAACAATGGCAGGCAACACCGGCCGCTACCTGCTGCGCGATGAGCCAGTCGAGATCAACGCCGGCCGCCGCACCACGACGGTCAGCGTCAGCAACACTGGCGACCGGCCGATCCAGGTCGGGTCGCACTTTCACTTCTTCGAGGTCAACCGCGCGCTGAAGTTCGACCGCGCCGCCGCGCTAGGGATGCGCCTGAACATCGCGGCCGGGCTGTCGGCGCGCTTCGAGCCCGGCGACACGCGCGAGGTCGAGCTGGTGGAGCTAGGCGGCCTGCGCCGCGCGCTTGGCTTCAACCGCCTCGCCGAGGGCAGCACCGCCACCGAGGGCCAAGCCGATGCGAGGCGCGCCGAGCGGCCTCCTGGTCTTGTGGGGCACGGGGAGCTGAGACATGCCGAGCGGCTCCGTTGGCCTTGATCACGCATGCTTAATAGCATGGCACAACGG